>CAKPKZ010000077.1 GCA_934167435.1 uncultured Clostridia bacterium
GCTTTAGGCGGACACATGCGTTTTATTATAGCAGGAGGTGCACCTTTGGATAAAAGGGTATGTAAAGGCTTTAATGAATTAGGAGTAAAATTTTTACAAGGATATGGACTAACTGAAACATCGCCAGTTCTTTTAGCAGAGAATGAATTTAAAGTAAAATATGGTTCGGTAGGTGTTCCATTGCCTAATGTGGAAATAGAAATAGAAAATCCAGATGATGATGGTATTGGAGAATTAAAGGCAAAGGGCCCTAATATAATGCTTGGATATTATGAAAATACAGAAGCAACAAATGAAGTATTAAAAGATGGATGGTTTTATACAGGGGATTTAGGTTATGTAGACAAAGATGGATATTTATTTATAACAGGAAGAAAGAAAAATGTAATTGTATTAAAAAATGGTAAAAATATATATCCAGAAGAGTTAGAATTAATAATAAATAATTTGCCATATGTTACAGAAAGTATGGTATTTGGGTATCCAAAAGATGAGGATTTAATATTATCTGTAAAAATTGTATATAATGAAGAATATTTTGATAAAAAATTAAGTAAGGAAGCTATTTACGAAAAAATTTGGAAAGACATAAAACAAATAAATCAAGGAATGACTAATTACAAAAAAATAAAGAAATTAATTATAACAACAGAACCTATGATAAAAACAACAACACAAAAAATAAAAAGATTTGAAGAAATAAAAACAATAATTAATAATTAACTTATAAAAATGATAGTTTTTACTATCATTTTTTGTAATTATATGATAAAATGCATATAATATTTAAGAAAAAATTAAGGAGATGATAGTTGTGAATAAGAAATTTTATATAACAACACCAATATACTATCCAAGTGGTAAATTTCATATAGGAACAGCATACTCAACAGTAGTTGCAGATAGTTTAAAAAGATATAAAAAATTAAAAGGTTACGATTGCTATATGTTAACAGGAACAGATGAACATGGACAAAAAATACAAACAAAAGCAGAAGAATTAGGCGAAACACCAAAAGAATATGTAGATAAAATGGCTAAACAAGCTAAAGAATTGTGGAAAAAAATGGACATAAAATATGATGACTTTATTCAAACTACAGAATCAAGACATGAAAAAATAGTTCAAAAAATATTTGACAGATTTATGGAACAAGGTGATATTTATAAAGGAGAATATTCAGGACTTTATTGTGTACCTTGCGAAACATATTTTACTCAAACACAATTAGTAAATGGAAAATGTCCAGACTGTGGAAGAGAAGTAATCGAAATGAAAGAAGAAGCGTACTTCTTTAACATGAAAAAATATACAAAAAGACTATTAGAATATTATAATGAACATCCAGATTTTATACAACCACAATATAGAAAGCAAGAAATGATTAATAATTTTATAAAACCAGGTTTAGAAGACTTATGTGTTACAAGAACTTCTTTTGATTGGGGAATAAAAGTGCCAAAGGATCCAAAACATGTTGTGTATGTGTGGTTAGATGCATTAACCAACTATATAACAGCATTAGGTTATTTATCAGAAGATGATACATTATTTAAAAAATATTGGCCAGCGGATGTACATGTTGTAGGAAAAGACATAGCTAGGTTCCACTTAATATATTGGCCAATATTCTTAATGGCATTAGATTTACCATTGCCAAAAACAATATTTGTCCATAATTGGATTATGATGAAAGATGGAAAAATGAGTAAATCAAAAGGAAATGTAATTTATCCAGAACAATTAATGGAAAGATATGGACTAGATGCAACTAAATATTTCTTATTAAAAGAAATGCCAGTATCACAAGATGGATTATTTTCACCTGAAAGTTTCATAGAAAGATATAATTTTGATTTATGTAATGATTTAAGTAATTTATTAAATAGAACAATTTCAATGGTTAATAAATATTTTAAAGGACAAGTTCCAAAATACAATGGTACACCAAACGAAGTTGATGAAGAAATAGAAAATTATTGCATAGAGCAAATAAACAACTTCGAAGAAAAAATAAACAACTTCGAAATTTCAAATAGTTTACAAGAAATATGGAACTTAATTTCAAGAACAAACAAATATATAGATGAAACAATGCCATGGGCATTAGCAAAAGAGGAAGAAAACAAAAAATTAGAATCATCAATATATCATTTAATTGAAAATTTAAGAAAAATAGCTATATTAATAAAACCATTTATGGATGCAACATCTGAAAACATATTAAGACAAATAGGAATAAAAGATGAAAACTTAAAAACATGGGAAAGCTTATTTACTTATAATAAGTTAGAAAATATAGAAGTAATTGAAAAGGGTGAACCAATATTCATGAGATTAAATGCAGAAGAAGAAATTAAATATATAAAGGATTTAATGAGTACTAAATAATGAACTAAAAGAAGGATGGTTTTATGTGGAGAAAGAAAAACAATTATGAATATTGTAATTACAATATTTATTCTGTAAAACCTAGAGGAAGAAAAACACTTGTTGTATATATAATTATAATGTCAATAATTATATTATTTTGCTTAGTAAAAATTACAATATATTGTTTTGAAATTATACAAAATAACAACTTTTATCAAAAATACGAAAATCAATTAACAGCATTAGAAATGCAAAGTGATTTAGGTAATAAACAAGAAAATAATAATAAAATAAAATTGCCACAATTAACCGAAATAGGAATGCAAAATATTAGTAAAATTTATACTTCAGATACTAAAAGGGTATTTTTAACATTTGATGATGGACCATCAACAAACACCTCTTCAATACTAGACATTTTAAAAAATGAAAATGTTACAGCAACATTTTTTATGCTTGGTAACTTTGTTGAAGCACAACCAGAAATTGTAAAAAGAGCATATGAAGAGGGAAACTATATAGCAAATCATGGTTATAGCCATGTGTATTCAAATATATATTCATCTCCAGAATCAGTACTAGATGAGTATAATAAATGCAATTTAGCAGTACAAAATGCTATAGGAAACTCAGAATATAATTCACATTTATTTAGATTTCCAGGAGGGTTAGCAGGTGGAAAATATGCAACTTTGAAAATGCAAGCCAAACAATTACTTAACGAAAATAATATAGTAAATGTTGATTGGAATGCATTAACAGGAGACTCGGAAACCAGAACACCTACAGAAGAATTTTTAATGGAAAGACTAAGAAGTACATGTGAGGGGAAAAATAGTGTGGTATTATTAATGCATGATTCACCATCAAAAGAAATTACAATAAAAGTATTACCACAGGTAATTTCTTATTTAAAAGAACAAGGATATGAATTTAAAAACTTTTATGAAATTATTAAATAATAAAAGGAGGAGAAAAGTTGCCTAAGAAAACAACTAAAAAGAATGAAGAAATAGCAAAAAAATTAGAATATATAGGATTGGATTTAGAAAATGTACCACAAAATATAAAAAAAGTTGACAATCTAGAGTATAGAGTTCATAAATTTTATGATGAAAAGCAATATAGGCAATATAAATTTATTCCCATAAAAGATATACAAATATTACTATCGCCAACAAATAGACTCGATTCAATTGATGAAAAATATAAAAATGCTAGACCATTAGCAGAATATCTAGACAATAAAAACGAAGAAAACTTTATTAAGCATACTACATTTTTAAACATGTTAAAAAATGTAAAAATAGAAGACATTGAAAAAATAGAAGAAGAGCAAAATAAGCTTAATAAAAAAATACCTTTTAAAGTTAAATTTGAAGGAAATTATTTGTGGCAAATATATTATTCAGAAGCAACCGATAAATATTTTATGATAGTACCAACAGAAGATTCAAATTATTCAACATTTTTCTTTTTATTAAAAAAACAGTTAGAAAAGAAAAGAACAGGTAAAATTTTTGTTCCTATAAGTAATATAGAATATTCAAAAACTTATTTTAAAAAGTCAGAATTTGAAGATATAGAAAATTATCTATGGCTATTTACCAAAGATTGGCCATTAGTATATGAAGTATACGATAAAAGCCAGAAACCAAGTATACAAATAGTGGGTGAAACACAAGTTTATGATAAAATAAAAAGTTGGTATAAAATAAAAATAGATACAACTTCACAAGCAAATAAATTTTATAAGTTACTAAAAGCTATGTTTATACTACAAACAGAACTACCACATTATTATAATTTTAAAACTGGTATTGACAAAAGTGGAGAATTAGAGTTCTATTTTAAAGATTATAAAATGGAATATGATAAAATTCCAGAGTGGATAAATGAACAATATATAAATTCCATAAAAAGTAAAAGTGAAATAAGCGAACTTATAAATAAGCAAACTGAAATATTAGAAGAACAAAAATTACAATCAGTAACTTTAGAAATAGAGTATTTAGCAAAAGAAAAACAAATTACAACATTCTTAGAATGTAAAAAATCATTCTTTGGTAAATTTAAATATTATTTTAAGTATGGGAAAAAGAAAAAAAATAATAAATTAAATGTGGAAAAAAACGATAATGAAAGTTCTAAAATACCACCTCAAAAAGAATTAAAAGAAGAAAAAATAAAAGAAAATTATACATTAGAAGAATTAATAGAAAGCTATAGAAAATATGCAAATTTAGAAGAACAATATAAGAATTTAAAATCAGACACTAAAGCCTTATTATTAAAAAATAGAAATTTAAATAAAAAAATAGAAAATGCTTCATTATATATAGAGCAAATAGATAGCCATAAAAAAAGTATTTTTGAATTTTGGAAATATAGTAATAAAGATGAAGTGGCAGTGCTGCCAGAAGGAGAAAATGAAGAAGTTAATGTAATTAAAAAAATAGAAAAAATCTTTGACTATGAAGTTGACTTTGAGCAATTAGGTAAAAAACAAGATAAACTACAAAGGAAAGTGTTAACAAAAGAAGAAACAGATGCAGCATATATTACAAGTACAGATATATTAAATTTAATAAATAAAATAAAAAATGCAGAAGTACTACCTAAAGACATTGAAACAAGTTTAAAACAATTAAAAAAACAAGAGATATCTGAAAACTCGTTAACTGAAAATGAAGAATTTAATATATTTGGTTCTATAGTAGAAGATTCAACTAAAGTAAAGTTAATTGACAATAAAAAACATAGAGAGTTAGCAAAAGACAAATTTACAATATTAGACATAACAAAAAATACAAAGACCTTAGGATATAAAATGGCATTAGAACAAATACTTGAAGGTGTAAAAACAGCATTAGAAAAAGTAGTTGTTACAGAAGATGTTCCAATATACAAAGCAATTATAGAAGACAAGTTAAATAATAATTATTTAAATATCTTTAATATCAATCCTGAATCAGAAATAACAAATGCAATTAAAACAGATAAAAATAAAATAAACTTTTATAAAATAAATCTAAAAGAGAAAAACAATGCATTATTTTTCTCAAACATTATATTTTATGACAATCAAAATAAAACATTACCAGTTGGAATGAACTTATCAACAAATGTTTTAGTAGACTTATCAAAAAATACATTAGAGCAAATTGACAAATCAACATTTAAAATTATTGACTTTGAAAATGAAAAAGATGATTTTTCAAAAGTTTCTATAAAAAATATAACTGTTTTTGAGTGTAACATTGGGAACAAGTCCTCATAATAACCAAAAAGCCTTTATTACATATAATATAAAAAATGTAATGGAGGTTTTTTAATTGAAAAGATGTAGATTTAAATTGATTGCATACATATTAATTTTTGTAATTATATATTTGTTTAATGCAAATATAATATACGCTATTTCAGAAGAATCTAGTCAAGTATATGATGGAATAGATGTAAGTGATTGGCAAGGTTATATAGACTATTCTAAAGTAAAGCAAAGTGGTATAGAAATTGTATATATTAAGTCAAGCCAAGGTAGCAATATAAAAGATCCATATTTTGATATTAACTATGAGAATGCAAAAAACAATGGATTAAAAGTGGGATTTTATCATTTTTTAACTGCAAAAAATGTAGAACAAGCAAAACAAGAGGCTCAATTTTTTTCACATGTAATATCAGGCAAAAGTCCAGATTGTAAGTTAGTAATGGACTACGAAATATTTAGTGGAATTAGCAATGAAGAAATAAATAACATTTCAGAAGTTTTTTTAGAAGAAGTTAAAAAACTAACTAATAAAGATATTATTATATATAGTGATTTATACAATGCTCAAAATACATTTAACAACAACTTAGCTAGTAAATATCAATTATGGTTAGCATATTATGGAAATATTAGTGAATTAAATAATATTAATACAAATTGGAACAATTGGACTGGAATACAATATACAGATAGAGGAACAATTAATGGAATAAGTGGATTTGTAGATAGAGACAAGTATACAAAAGAAATATTATTAAATGCAACATCTCAAATACCAATAATTAATAATCCAACAAATTCTATAAATACAGAAAAAATATACTATACTGTAAAAAGTGGGGATACATTATGGCAAATAGCAAACAGATATGGTACTACTATTAATGAAATTACATCTTTAAATAATATAAAAAATCCAAATTTAATATACCCAGGACAAATTTTACAAGTACTAACAAATTCAACCAACGAAGGAGAAGAAACTAGGGCAACAGGTAGTATAAATTATACAGTAAAAAGGGGAGATACATTATCACAAATTGCCTTAGAATATGGTGTAAGTATTAACCACATTGTAGAATTAAATAATATAGAAAACCCAAATCTAATATATCCAGGAGAAAAACTAAGAATAACACAAAGCAATAGTACAGTTTTAAATCCCTTGAAAAATAACAACATATATACAGTAAAAAGAGGAGATACACTATGGCAAATTGCTAAAACATACGGTGTTACAGTAAGCTATATAGTTAGCATAAATGACATAGAAAATCCTAACATAATTTACCCAGGACAATTAATAAGAATTTAAAATAATAAATCTAAAAAATAAAATAAATATATAAAAATTTCTAGACATTTAAAAAAATATATGTTAATATATATTAGCATATATTTTTAATATGCCGATGTGGCGGAATTGGTAGACGCACTGGACTCAAAATCCAGCGGGAAACCATGTGGGTTCGAGTCCCACCATCGGTACCACTATCTATTTATGTAAAGATATAGTATAAGTCGATATAGGTTATTCTGTATCGTTTACCCTGGTTTCACTAATTAGTGAGGGGGATTTTGAACTATACCCCCTAAAGTAGACACAAAATAAAAAAGAGTGTATACTTTAAGGGGGTATTTTCATGGGAGAAAA
>CAKPKZ010000078.1 GCA_934167435.1 uncultured Clostridia bacterium
CATAAGTGTCTTTACATTTTTTTATTTTATTCTATTTTTTATGTTTACTATTTCCCCAGAAAATTTAACTCATATTAGTTTGTCTATTTTTTGTTGTGTAATATTATATATTATGCTAGTTTTATAAAATTATGACACAAATAAAATTTGTGCCTAATTTATTAAAAATATTTTTTGTGCATTTTCATATGTTATTTTTGCAATTTCTGAAAGTTCCATATTTTTAACATCCGCAATTTTACTAGCTATATATTTTACATTAGAAGGTGTATTTCTCTTTCCTCTTAATGGCTCTGGTGACAAGTATGGACTATCTGTTTCTATTAAAATTTTATTTAATGGTACCATATTAATTATTTCTTCTGCATTTTTAGAATTTTTAAATGTTACTGGACCTGCAAATGATATGTAAAAGTCTAATTTTAACGCTTCTTTTACTAATTCTCTATTTAATGGGCAACAGTGAAATATTCCTTTTCTTATAACATTATTTTTCTTTAGTATATCTATAGTATCCATTACTGCTTCTCTTGTATGAATTTGAATTGGCAAATTATATTTATTTGCTATTTTTATTTGTTCTGTAAATGCTATTTTTTGCAAATCTTTATTTTCCTTATTCCAATAATAATCTAACCCTATTTCTCCAATGGCTACAATTTTATTTTTTTTATTTAACAAATCTTTAATTTGCTCTAACTGTTTCCACAATTCTTCTTCATTTTGTGGAATATCATTAGGCGAAATGCCACAAGTTGGGTAAATAAAACTATACTCATTTGAAATTTCTATTGCTTTTTTACTAGATTCTAAACTATAACCTGCACAAATAAATTTTGTTATTCCTTGGTTATATACACTATTTATAACCTCAACCATATCTTCGCAAAATTTTTCATCATTTAAATGTGCATGAGAATCAAAAAATTCCATAATTAATTACCTCCATACAACAACAACATTTGCTGTGGCATATTCTTTACAATGTGACAAACTTAAATCAATACTATCTATTTGTTTTAAATTCTCCACACTTAAGTTAACTTGTGGTCTTCCCTGAGCATCGTTTATAACTTCTATATCTTTCCAACATATAGAATATTTGTCTTTTAAGCAAAACGATATAGCTTTAAACACTGCTTCTTTTGCAGCAAACCTTGCTGCATAATGTTGATATTTTTGCATTTTTTTACTTTCACAATATTTAATCTCATCTTTAGTAAAAACTCTAGTTGCAAATTTTTCTTCCATAGACTCTAAACATTCTTTTACTCTATTTATTTCTATTATATCAGTCCCACAAGTAACCTTCATACAATTATCCCCATTTCCTACTTAATTTTTATTAAGTATAAAAAAATTAATTAAATTCACAACTAATAAAGCAGCTACCATTATTATCATTAACATGTTATATTTATTATTTCTTTCTATATTTAATTCTTTGTATAAAACATCATATCTGTTTTTTACTTCACTATATAAACTGTCTAACTCGTAAACATTATTCAATTTATTATTTATAATTGTTCCTACCTCATCTTCTGTTATTTCTTCTATCCATATAGTTTTTGTAAAATTTATAAACTGCTTTCTAGTATTGTTTAAATTATTTTTATTTTTAAAATCTACCGATAATTTTTTTAAATATATTCTTTTATACAAATTAAAAATATATGTATAAAAATATTCCTCTTCAAATTCTTCTGGTAAAATTGTATAATTGCTAATATCTGCACTTGAAGCAAATAATACCATTCCTTGTTTAGATATACCTAATTTTGCAAATTTCATTTTTGATAAGCAAATGGCTTTTCTATGATTATATTTATAAGAATTATCTGCTGGTAAAAAATTTGCAAATTTTGTAAAGTTATAATTTATATTTTCAAAACACTTTTCTTCATTCCATGCTACCTGGTCAATACAAGCATATGAATATGTTAAAAGTCTTTGTGAATCTACATTATATTTCGTTGTTTGAATATCATCACCTGTTAAATTTTCTATAAATTCTGCAAATCCATTAACATCTGCAAAAGTGTCTGTTTGTAATCTTATATTGTCATATTTTGTTAAATCTGAAAAACCTTGATTTACATCTCTAAATTTATAGTTAAAATTCAATAAATCAGCAAAATTATCGCTTGATTCTACTGCTGTTTTCATACATAAAAAACATATACCAGTATTAAAACACACTATTTCAATTCTTCGTATATTAAAAAATATTCCTCTTTCCTTTTCTGTTTTTCCTTGAATGTCTTTTTCTAAAGAATATTCAAAAATTGTACATGGAGTTTTTGCAAGAATTGCAGCTCTGGTTTCTACTGGCAACTCTTCTAATTGTTTTATTTTACTTTTAGAAAACCTAAAACTAGAGAATAAAAATTCTCTAATTTTAGGTAAAAAATATTGATATAATCTTAACTCTTTTTCTTTTCTAAATATTTTTAAATTACAATTTTTATCTTTTATTAGTTTTAAAAGATACTTTTGGTATTTGTTCTCCTTTACTACAAAAGGATGTACAAAATATGTATATTGATACTTTGTCTTTAGTTCCATTTTTATCACCTTATATATTATTCTTGATTATAATAATTCATATTTAAGTCTTTTCCTAAGTGCCATTTTCCTATAAAGTCTATTACATAATAGTTATCTAAGTTATATGTTGGTTCTATTACAACTGTTCCTTTGTTATCTATACTTCCCCATTTTCCATCTTTTTTTACTGCTGCGTATCCATATAAGTTTTGTTCAGTTGCATCATCGTAAATATAGTCTACAATAGTTTTTCCTTCTTTGTCTACAAATCCGTATTTTCCATCTTTTTTACTTAAAAACATTGTATTTGATGGTAACACATCTGAAATATTTTTTTCCTCAAATTTAAAGTTATAATATTTATCTTCTTCTCCTATTCTTAACTTCATGTATCCTTTTTCTGTATCTAATTTAGATAGTATACCGCTTAACTTTATTTCATAATTACTATTTATAATATCTGCATTATAGTTAGTATCTTCTGCTATATATAAATTTGCTACTTCATTATATGTTAATGAAGTATATTTAAAAGGTATTTTTTCGGCATTTTCTAAATCAATTACTCCGTATTTTCCATCTTTCTTAGCTATAAGAATTCCTTTTTGTGATTGTTTTAATTCATCATATTGTGCATTTATTGTTATTTCTCCATTTGATTTTATAACACCATATTTTTCATTAGTAGTATATATAAATTCATTTTCTTGGTTTGATAATATTTCTTTAATATCTGTAAAGCCTTCTGTTAATATGTCATTTCCAGATTTATCTATTACTTTTAACTTACCATCTTGCTTTACAACATATAAATCATTTTGGTTTATTTTTTTTATTTCGTCATATTTTGGTTCTAATACTTGCTTTGCTGAATAATCTACAACCCCATATTTTCCTTCAGTATTTTTTACTATGTATCCAGATTTGTCATCTTTTCCTAAATTAGTTATTTCTTCGTATTGTGCCTCTATAATCTTTTTACCTTCATTATTTACAATTCCGTATTTTCCATTTTGTTTAATTTTAAATGAGTTTTCAATTCCTTGAAGTGCTTCTAATTCTTCATATTGTGTATCTAAAACTTTTTTTCCATTTAGATTAATTAATCCGTATTTTCCATCTTTTTGAACTTTTAGTGCATTTGCTTCGTATAGAATATTTCCGTTTTTATCTATATTTTGTATAGCCTCAATGTTGTCATATTCTTTGAATATTTCCTCATTTTTGCTGTTTATGGCTTTTGTTTTGTATGTTCCATTTGAATAGTCAACGTCATATGTACATAAAAATACATCATTTTTGCTGTTTGGTATTATTATTAATTCTTTATATGATGGGTCTATTACAGTGTTTCCACTAGAGTCTATTACACCATATTTTCCATCTTTATATACTGAAAAATAAGTTTCGCTACTTATTTTTCCTTTATCTTCACCTTTTGTTAGTATTCCTTTTATTATAAGTATAAACATTACTAATACAATTATTGCAATTATTACTGCAAATACTTTTTTCATGTTTAATTTTGGTTCTTCATTATATCTTCTTCCTCTACTCATTTAGTTGCCTCCTATCTACATGTTATACTATACCATAAAGCAAGGCTTATTTCAATAGTTTGAAATATAAAATTACTTGCTAATAAATAAAAAAACATAAAATATTAAATTTAATATTTCATGTTTTTTATTCTAATTTCTATTGTATTTTGCCACATACTTCATTTGTTTCTACTGTGTCTTTTAATAAGAATTTGCAAACAATAACACTCATATCGTCTTTAGGCATTCCAAAATTATTGTCCACTGCTTCATTTAATACTAAATCAGCAATTTTATTTGTATTTGTTGTATCTATATCTTCTAATAAATATTTTACCCACAATTCTTTGTTTTTGTATTCAACATTAGAGTCTAATATTCCATCTGAACACATTAATATAATGTCTTTATCTGCAATGTCTCTGTCAAATACTTGTAAATCCGCTTTTTGTAATATTCCTGTTGGTAGTGTGTTAGATTTTATTAACTGTACTTTCTTTTTATTTTTAATATATGTAGGACATGCTCCTGTTTTTATAAACTCTATACTTCCTGCATACAAATCTACAATTGCAATATCTAAAGTTGCAAATATTTCATCATTTTTATTAACAAGAGTTGTATTAATTAAGTCAATAGAAGCTTTACTATTAAATCCAGATATTAATAAACTTTCTAACATTTTTAATGCTTGTGTGCTACTTTCTTTTGCCTTAACTCCAGATCCCATACCATCACTAATTGCAATTAAGTATTTCCCGTCTTTTAATCTAATATTTAAAACACTGTCTCCTGAAACTTCACATTTACTTTTATTAGCATTTGCAATTCCTATACCCATTGCAAATTTATCTTCTGACATTAAATTTATTTTTCTTCCAATGCTTGTCTCTTCATTTAAAACAATTTTTTCTTCTAATACTCCGGAAATAATTTTTTGTATTACTGGAACACTATAACTTTCTTGGTCTTTATTTAAATAAATTTCTACAAAATATCTTCCTTCTTTTCTTATTGATATTTCATCTACATTTATTTCTTTTTGTTTTAATAGTGCTGCAATTTGCTCTTTTTTGTCATCATACAAATTTTGTATAGTTATATCTTTTTCAATGTTTTGTGCTATTCCAGATATAGCTTGTGAAACGCCATTTAGTTGATTTTCCATATTTCTTTTATTTTCTTCTAGCTTTTTCATCCATACAAAATTTGCTTTACTAATTTTATATGCTGTATTAACAGCTCTAACTACTTGATCAATATTATATTCTAAAGTTTTACTTATTTTGTTATCTTCTAATCCTACTACATAACTATTATTATTTGCAAAGACTTTAAGCAAATCTTTTTTATCAATAACTTGTTTATCTGATACTGTTATAAATATATCATTAATAATGTTTCCTTGTACATTTGTTATATCATCATATAATAAATTGTCTTTATATGGTTCCATTATATCTAATAATTCTGTAATAAATATTTGCTTGTTTTCCTTATTGCTAGCAATGTTATTAAATTTATTGCTATTTTCAATTTTATATGTTTTAGCCATCTCCTGAATTGTTTCAGATACATTATTTAATTTTTGTGCAGTTTCTTTACTATTATTTAACGCTCTACTTGGGAATACTGGCAAAAATTTTGAATTTCCTATAAATTCTTCTATATCTATATGTACAGTTTTTGGTATGGCAAGTAGCCCTATTGAAGCAATTAATATTTCTTTAAAATGTATTAATTCTACTGTATAGCCATTAGAAACATATGCTAGTACAACATTTCCTAAACAAAATCCTATTATTACTCCTATTTTACCAAATCTATTTAAAATTCCAGCTACCATACCAGAAATTGCATATGCTGCTATCATTATAGGTTCTGAAGAAGTAATAACTCCTAATGTTACTCCAATTGTTACCCCTGATGTTGTTCCTACTAAAATACCATTCTTCCACCCTAATACCAATACAATTAATATACTAAGTATATTGCAAATATTAAATCCGAATATTTGTAAACTATTAAAGCAACTAACTGCAATAGAAAGTAATAAACTTGCTCCTATTACCTCTTCTATAGAAAATGCTCTTTTTTCTCCTATGTCTTGAAATACAACCAATGAATTTACAAATATTTTATAAAATACAACTGCTATAATTGCAAATGTTATACTTGCTAAAATATCATATAATGTAAATCCAGAAATAATGCCTTTTGCAATTTGTACCAATAATGTAGAAATAAAAACATTTTTAGCAACTTTAATTTTTTCATTTCTTTCGTCTTCGTTGTATTTTGGTTTAAACATAAAAAATGTAGTTATCATTACTAATACAGTTAAAATATATCCTAATGCTCCACCTACACCAAATTTTATTGTATTTCCAATTATACAAACTATAACCACTCCTAATAATGGAATAGAATTTGAAAAACATGCTGCTAACATACTAATGCTAAAAGGAGACATTTCTCCTCCTAAACTTATTAACGAAACCATAAGTGAAACTACATATATTGCTATATTCCTTTTTTCTAATACATTTGAAAATATATTAAATTTTCTATTTTTTATTTGTGCTTGTCCACTACTTATAGATTCTCCACCCATATTTTGAAACATCCTTATCACCTCTTAAACTTTTATAGCCATATTTTACTACTTATCTTTAGTGTTTTTTGTCTTTTTTGGTAAGGAATTCTAAAAAAGTTTTTTACCTTTTGTGATATATATTTTTTTAATCTATTATTTTATCTTATTATATTTTTTTTATTTTATTATAGAATGTCGAAAAAAGCAATAATTTTTTTTAAAAAGAAAAAACATGAATTAAAATAGACTAAATTTATAAATTTTTCATTTTATAAATTTAGCCTTCTTTTATTGTTTAATTATAATTAATAAATTATTAATCTATTTTTTTCATTAGTTCTTCGATTTCTTCTTTTGTTAATTTGGTTACTCTTATTATCATATCGATAGGTAATTTTTCCTTTAGCATTTCAGTGGCAATTTGTTTTTGTTTATTTAATTCTCCTTCTTTTATTCCTTCTTTTCTTGCATGGTTGATGCCGCTAGTATAGTCCATGTCCCATTTTTCGCGTAACTCTGCTAGCCTTTGT
>CAKPKZ010000079.1 GCA_934167435.1 uncultured Clostridia bacterium
GTCAATTAGTGTATTTTTATCTTTATCTACTTGAAAATAAATGCTTCCACCATTTCCTCCGTCGCCACCATCTGGTCCACCAGCTGCCACATATTTTTCTCTTCTGAAAGTTGCGGCACCATTTCCTCCATCGCCAGCTTTAATTATTATTTTTGTATAATCAGTAAACATAGTTTCTCCCTTTCAATATTTTTATTGTTTCATTGTAATACATTTACATTTTGCATTAAATTTTCTAAAAGTAATTTAGCATCATTGCTTCTTTTACTTTCTCCATTGTTTGTTTTGCAGTTTGCCTTGCTTTTGCTGTTCCTTCCATTAAAATATTATCTACTATTTGTGGGTTTTCTTCATAGTATTTTCTTTTTTCTCTTATTGGTTGTAATGTATTTATTATATTTTGTGCTAATTGCTTTTTACATGCTACACATCCACGTTTTCCTGCTTTACATTCAGCACAAACATTTTTATATTCTTCTTTATCGGTAAATAAATTATGATAATATGCAACCATGCATACATCAGGATTTCCTAAATCGTCTTTTTTTATACGATTAGGATCTGTTACTGCTCCCATTACTTTTTTAGTTATTTCTTCTGGTGTATCTGATAAGTATATTGCATTTCCTAAAGATTTACCCATTTTTTCATTTCCATCTAGTCCTTTAATTCGCTTTTTATCTGACAATACTGCTTTTGGTTCTATTAAAACTTCACCATAAATACTATTAAATTTTCTAACAATTTCTCTACATTGTTCTATTAGTGGCAATTGGTCTTCTCCTACTGGTATTAGTTCTCCATTAAATGCTGTTATATCCGCTGCCTGACTAACTGGATACCCTAAAAATCCATAAGTTACACTTTCTCCAAATATTTCTCTTTTTTGTGCTATTTCTGTTTTTACTGTTGGATTTCTTTGTAGTCTTGCTATTGTTACTAAGTTTGAATAAAATACTGTTAGTTCTGCAACTTCTGGTATCATTGACTGTATGTATATAGTTGTTTTTTTAGGATCTATCCCAACAGATAAGTAATCTATTGCAACTTCTCTTACATTTTTTCTTACCTTTTCTGGATTATTAAAATTATCTGTTAATGCTTGAACATCTGCAATTAAAATATATGGATCATATTCTCCACTTTCTTGTAATTCTACTCTCTTTTTTAATGACCCAAAATAATGTCCTATATGTAATCTTCCGAGTTGGTCTATCTCCTGTTAAAATTCTCTTTTTTTCCATACCTAATTTCTCCTTTTTTATACTTTGCATATTATACTATATTTAATTGTTTTTTACAAGCAAAAAAGTATTAATATGTTGAATAACCCCCAAAAATTAATACTTTTGGGGGTTACTATATACTTTTAAATTTAATTTACTAAGCTTCTGGTTCTACTAGACCATAATTTTTTCCATCTTTTAATTTATGTATAACATTTACTTTTCCTGTTTCAACATTTATAAATGCTAAGAAATTATGTGTTGGGTATTCTTGTAATTTTAACATTGCATCTTCTGGTAACATTGGTTTTATTTCATAATAAGATGTTTTTACTATTTCATTTATTATTTCTTTTTTTTCTGAATTTAATGTTTCCATTGTTTTTATTGATGCATCTTTTTGCATTTTTTCTTTTTTTGTTTTGGCTTTTCTTATTTGACCTTCTAATATATCTATATCTTTATCTATAGATGCGTATAAGTCTTTGTCTTCTGTTACTGCTCTATATTTTTCGCCATTTGCAATTACATAAATTTCTGCTATTTGTGTATTTTTTTCTGTTCTTATTGTAACTTCTGCTTCTGCTTCTTCAAAATACTTATCGATTCTTTCTAATTTTTTTTCTACATAATCGTTTATTGCATCTGTTATCTTTAGTTCCTTTCCTGTTATTTTTATTTTCATAAAAATCGCTCCCTTCTTCTTTTATGTTTTGTTTTATGATTATACTTTCATTATATATGTTATTTTATTTTTTTTCAACTGTATTTTTAAAATAATTCTTCCATTTTATATTCTTTTTCTAATTTTTCATTAAAATATAGCTTAATAATTAATTTAAATTCTTCTAATGCTTCATCTTTTAATTCAAAAGAATACAATTTTTTAGGTGGCGCAACTACAGTATATTTAATTGCATTTACAGTACTTTTACTAGCATATATGCTAGATTTGTCTTGTTTACTACAAGCACTACATTTAAATCCATTATCTCTTATACTAAAATATGTTAACTCTTCTTTTTCTTTACAATTTACACATTCATTTAATTTAGGTGAAAAACCTAAAATACATAATAATCTTAATTTAAATATTGATAAAATCATTTCTAAATTTTTATTTGTTTCAGCAATAACATACAGTGTATTTAATAATAATTGCATTATTTTGTAGCAATTTTGATTTTCCTCTGTGACATCTTGTACAATTTTATTAATATGTACGGCGTATTTTAATTTGTCTAAATCTGTTCTTAATTTATAAAATATCTCTATTGTCTCTACTGAATTTATATGGTATGTATTTGTACCTTTAAACATTAAATATTCGCCTAAGCAAAAAATTTGTGTGCCAGCTAAAAGAGCACTTTTGGGCCTTCTTGCTCCCTTAGCCACACACGAAATTTTACCGCAATCCAGGAGTTAACATTGTTAACATTTTATCAAAATCTCCTACGTTATTTTCTGAAAGTATAATTCCTGTTACCTTTATATTTGACATTTGTTATAATTCCATCCTCTGATCTTTATTATTAATTTTTGTATATTCTTCTTTATTTATTGAATTTACATTATTTTCGAAATTTTCAATTTGTTTTAATTCTAAAAAAACTTGTATGTCTCCTGTTTTTTTAAAAGTATCCCATGCTATTTGTTTTATCATATGCTCACACTCCTTAAATTAAAGTTAAACCTTTAATTCTATCTTTTGCAATTTTATATATTTTATTCAATTTTATTTTAATTTAAATTTATTTACTATAGAATCGTTATCTTGCCAGTCTTCTTTTACTTTTACCCATGTTTTTAAATTAATTTTTACTCCAAAATTATTTTCCATTTCTATTCTAGCTGCTCTTCCAATTCTTTTTAACATTTCTCCGTTTTTTCCTATAATAATTCCTTTATGTGACTCTCTTAAGCAATAAATATTTGCTTCTATGTCATATATTTCTTCTTGTTTTTTATTTTTTCTTAATTTCATTTTTTCAACTTCTATATATATACCATGTGGAACTTCATCTTGCAATAGAGTTAAGGCTTTTTCCCTAATTGTTTCTTCTGCTAATTGCCTTAAAGTTTGATCTGTATACTCTTCTATATCATAATATGCAGGACCTTCTTTTAGGTTCTTTTCTATTTCGTCTAATATAATATTTCTATATTTAGGTTTTATAGCTGATATTGGTATAACGGCTTCAAAATTATATTCTTTACTATATAGGTCTATTAAATTAAGTAATGTTTCCCTTTTTACCAAATCAATTTTATTTATTATTAATATAGTTTTTCTTTTTGCTTCTTTTAGCTTTTCTAATATAATTCTATCTCCTCTTCCAATTTCTGTGCTTGTTGCTTCTATTAAAAATAATATAACATCTGCATCTGGTATACTTAAAAAAGAGGTTTCTACCATTGTTTCATTTAGTTTTGATTTTGGTTTATGAATTCCTGGTGTATCTGTAAATATAATTTGTGAATTTTCTCTGTTTACAATTCCTTTTATTGCAGTTCTGGTAGTTTGAACTTTATTGGCAATAGCTGCTACTTTTTCTCCTACTAATAAATTTATTAATGTTGATTTTCCTACATTTGTTCTTCCTATTAATGTTACAAATCCTGACTTAAACTCTGGCATTTTTACCTCCTTGTTATATTGTTTGCTTGATTATATCACAAAAGAAAATAAAAAAAAAGAGAATTTAAAAAATGTCATATAGGAATTTTTCCTGCATGACATTTTTTTACTAAGCATATGCATGACGCTTTTTAAAGCTAAGTAGATTTGTAATTTCTTTTTCTGTATTTTTAGCACTTTTTGTTTTTCTTGCTCTTTCTTGTTCGATTTCTCTTTTTTGTTTTTCTGCCATTGATTGACAAATAGCTTTTTGATATGTGAAATGTGTGTCTTGTGCTATTTTGCTCCAATTATATTCATTTCTAACTTTATTTTTAGCTTTTTTTACTATATTTGCAGCTAGTTGATGGTCATACAATAATTCTAAAATAGAATCTGCTATTGAATTTGGATTTCCAGCATAGCTTTTCATTCCATTTTCTCTATGTTGTACAATTTCATTTAAACCACCAATATCTGATACTACTATAGGATTTTCAGAAAGCATTGCTTCTAAAGCAACTATTCCAAATGGCTCATATGTGCTTGGAAATACTGATATATCTGCTGCCTTATACATTTTTTGTACATCTTTTCCACTCATATATCCTGCAAAATATACTTTTTCTTCTATTCCCATTGCTCTTACTTGTTGTTTTAACTCGTCTATCATTCCGCCTTTTCCAGCTATAACAAGTTTTGTATCATGGTAACCTTCTAATATTTTTGGCATTGCTGCAATTAAATGTTGTATACCTTTTTCATATACTAATCTTCCCATAAATAGTATTATTTTTTCATTATCCATAGCAAATCTTCTTCTAAAATTATAGTCTCTTTCAACGCCATTAAATAATGTTAAGTTAACACCATTTGGTACTACATTTATTTTTTCATATGGTAACCCAAATAGTCTTTGTAGTTCATTTTTCATATAATTGCTATTTACTATTACTTCAGATGACTCATATGTTAGCATCCATTCTGTATCATTTATATATCTTTGTGTTTCGTCATGTATTCCGCTGTTTCTACCAGCTTCTGTTGCATGGATTGTTGAAACAATTGGTATATTATATGAATTTTTTAATGTTTTAGCCGCATATGCAACTAACCAATCATGTGCATGTATAACATCAAAATTGCCTTCTTTTGCTATTATTTCATTTGCTTTTGATATCATGTTAAAATTCATTTGCATAATCCAATCAATAAAGTTATTAGGATTTATCATATAGTTGTCCACTCTATATACTTTTACACCTTTATCGTCTTCAAAATATGGGGCATCTCCATCTTTGTATGTTATTACAGTTACATCATGTCCATCTTTTATCAACGTTCTTGATAAGTCATGTACAACTCTTGATATTCCTCCTACTACTCTTGGTGGATATTCCCACGTTAACATCAATATTTTCATTGATTTACCCCTTTCTTTAGACAGTTTTCTTTTGTTTTATTTTTTCCTATTTATTGTATACAAGTTTATTCAAAATGTAAATAATTTTGACAAATTTTTTTAAAATTTTTTTATTAAATGCTTAAATATTTTTTTATTTTACAATATTTAATTTAATCCATTAAAAATCACAAAAAAAGTTTCTCTTTTTCTATTGAATTTATTTTATTTTTGTTATACTATATATAAGAAATTAAAACGTCATACATAGGAGGAAAAATAATGCCAAGAAAAACAGAAGAACAAAAAAATAAAAAAGCAGATGCAAAAATTATTGTTGAAAAAAATACTAAAACAAAAAAGAAAACAAATGCTGCCGAAAAAGTAAAAAAGTCAACCACTAAAGCTTCTTCAAAATCTTCTAGATCAACTAAAAAAGCAGCCAAAGCAACAAAAAAAAGCAAAAAAAGTACTGCTAAAACAGTATCTAAAAAAACATCCACAAAAAAAGTAACTAAAAAGTCAACTTCTAAAAAAAGCAATATTGTTGAATATTATGATTTACCATATAGATACAACCAAACAGTTGTAAAATTGCTAGCTCAAACTCCAAACACTTTATTTATTTATTGGGATATTTCAGATGCTGATAGAGAAAATTATAAAAAAACTTATGGTGAGAATTTTTTTGAAACAACAAAACCAGTTTTAATAGTTCATAATGATACAATGAATTATAGCTTCGAAGTAGAAATAAACGACTTTGCCAACAGTTGGTATTTACATGTTAATGATAGTAAATGTGATTATCGTATAGAACTAGGTCGCCGTGTAATAAGCACTACACCTTCCACAGTTGCTGTTCAAAACAAACTTAATTTAAATGATTATATATATATTTCTTCTTCAAACGAAATTGAAGCACCAAATGATAGAGTATTATTTAATAAAACTCAAAAAATGGTTTATTTTAGAAATATAAAAACTAACCAAGAAACAAAAAAAGATATTTCCACATTTACATTTATACGTAATATGGGAAAAATTTATAATATTTATGATTTATACAAAGAGATTTATAAAAATGAAAATATAGATGAAATTTCAAACCCTTCATCTAATTACAAAGGAGACAGATAATGCAAGAGAAAAAAGGATATGTAAGTTTTGTGCTTCATGCACATCTCCCATTTATACACCATCCAGAAAGTGATGACTATTTAGAAGAGTCTTGGTTATATGAAGCAATTTCTGAAACATATATACCGCTACTTACGAATTTTCAAAAATTAGTTGATGAAGGCGTTGACTTTAGAATTACTATGTCTATGACTCCCCCTTTGCTTTCAATGTTAGACAACAAATTGTTACAAAAAAAATATATAAAATATTTAAAACAACTAATAGAACTTTCTGAAAAAGAAATAAAAAGAACAGCTGGTGATGAAAGATTAAATAAGCTTTCTAAATACTACTTTGAAAGATATTCAAATGATTTACATTTATTTAAAGATATATACAAATGTAATCTAATACAAGCCTTTAAACATTTCCAAGATATTGGAGTTTTAGAAATTATAACATGTGGAGCAACCCATGGCTATTTTCCTATTTTGTATGTAAACGAAAAAACTGTTAAAGCTCAAATTGCAGTTGGAGTTCAAACATATGAAAGATATTTTGGTAAAAAACCACGTGGAATATGGCTTCCTGAATGTGGATATGTTCCAGAAGCAGATAAATATTTAAAAGAGTTTGGAATAGAATATATCATTACAGAATCCCATGGTATTTTATATGCCAACCCAACGCCAATTTATGGTACACATGCCCCTATTGTTTCCCCTGAAGGTGTAGTAGCCTTTGGACGTGATATTGAATCTTCAAGACAAGTTTGGAGTTC
>CAKPKZ010000080.1 GCA_934167435.1 uncultured Clostridia bacterium
TTCCAGACCTACATCCATTAAAAATTGTAACCTTTGATTTATTTCTTTTAAAATTAAATCTGATATCATTGCTTGTGTTTTGTTTAATTCTAAGGTTTGTAAATATTCTTTTATTTTATTAATTGGCATGTTAGTTAGCTCGTTTATGTTTTTGTCTCCAATTTTTATTGATAATATTTCTGGTTTTAATCTAGCTCCATTACAGTCATGGCATGGAAGATCTGTCATATACATTTCGTAAAAGTCTCTCATTCCTTGTGATTTAGTTTCATTGTGCCTTCTATCTAATGTTGGTATAACACCTTCAAATGGTGCAGTAAATTTTCTTGTACCTGCATATGAAGAGTACTCAAAATCTATTTGTTCGTCTCCTGTACCATAAAGAATTTTTTCCATAAACCATCTTGGCAAGTCTTTTATTTTTTTGTTTTTAATTTCTACACCATAATGTTTTGCAATACTTTCAAAATACATTTTTGCCATTGTATCGCCTTTTTTCATTGTACTTGCTCCAAATGCTTTTATTCCATCATATAATGTTTTATTTTTGTCTGGAACAATTAAATCTTCATCCATTTTCATTAAATAGCCAATTCCTGTACATGTAGGACAAGCTCCAAAAGGATTGTTAAATGAAAACATTCTTGGTGTAAGTTCTGGAAAACTAAAGCCACAATCTGGACATGCGTAGTTTGTACTATATAATACTGGTGTCTTACCTATAATATCAATTAAAACTAAATTATTAGCATGTTTTAAAGCTGTTTCCACAGACTCTGTTAGTCTGCTTATAATATCTGGCTTTATGACAAGCCTGTCTACAACTAGTTCAACATTATGTTTTTTCTTTCTATCTAATTGTATATCATCTGAAAGGTCGTAAATAGTGTCATCTATTCTAACTCTTACAAAACCTTCTTTTTGATATCCTTCAAGTTGTTTTGTAAATTCACCTTTACGTCCTCTTACAACAGGAGCTAAAATTTGTATTTTGGTTCCTTCATCTAATGCCATAATATTGTCTACAATTTGGTCAATGGATTGTTTTTCTATTTTTTTATGACAGTTTGGACAATATGGTACACCAATTCTTGCATAAAGTAGACGAATATAATCATATATTTCTGTTACAGTACCTACCGTTGATCGTGGATTTTTAGATGTAGTTTTTTGGTCAATAGAAATTGCAGGCGAAAGCCCTTCAATGCTTTCAACATCTGGTTTTTCCATTAATCCTAAAAACTGCCTTGCATATGAAGACAGGCTTTCAACATATCTTCTTTGTCCCTCAGCATATAAAGTATCAAAGGCTAAACTAGATTTTCCTGAACCAGAAAGTCCAGTAATAACAACAAGTTTGTCTCTGGGGATTTCTAAATTTATATTTTTTAAATTATGCTCTTTAGCCCCCTTAATTATAATTTTATCATTATTCATAATAAAAAAAGCCCCCTATATATTGTCTATGGCTTAAATTTATTTTTTATTGCCACAGAGCTATGTTATAATTAAATGTTTCGTTTTTATTATACAATATTATTTTTCAAAAAACAAGAGTTTGCTTATAAATAAATTTTTCCAACTTTAAAACCGCATTTCTTGATGAAATGCGGTTTCTTTGAAAAGTCACATTGAACATGCGTTAGCAGCAAGTGCTGTAATAAACAGTTTACTTGGCTCACCATTTTCTGAAAAGTAATTATTTAGTACTACCCTTGTCCAATTGCAATTTCCCAAATCATGTTCAAATCCATAATCTGAAATTTTTTGAAGAGAAATCTTTTTTGTAGTTACCGGAACTGAAGGGTTCTCGTAGTATTCTGAAATTACAATTCCATTTTTCTCCATGTCCATATATTCATTATCGTTTTCTTGGTCATTGAACATGTTAATAACCGTAATTCGTGTTTTTTTAAACAAAAACACTTTAGATACAATTGCATTAGCTATTTGTGAATCTTTATATAGCCGTATTACTTCTGCATTTTCCAAATAGTCTTTATATTCTTGCATCTTTTCTCCTTGTAGTTACAATTTGAAATTATAACTGGTATATTTTTTTACTCCCTATACCGAGGATAGAATATAATTATTATATACCATTTACATAATATTGTCAAATTAATTTTTTAATATTATAAATGACGCAACAAAATGTTGCGCCATTATACCATTAATCAATAATCAGTTGCATTACGGATTCTGATATATATATGGGATTTTCCTTTTTTCCTACATGTTTTGCTAAAGTTTTGTTTATCTCCTCATATACGTCAGGAACTTCATATTCCCTTATTGATTTTAGCAGTTCAAACTCCGCAAGTTGCCCCTGTATTGGTCTTTTAGAGTATTTCCGAACTTCAAAGATCATTTCTCCGTCCTGTTCTGTTTCAAATACAGCTATTACTGGACTTCTTCTTAAAGAGAGAGCTTTATAGGTAATCGCCCATATTTGCTCTTCCGCATTTTCTCTAATTATCTTTGCTTCCCGGATATAATCTTTCTTCATGGTATTCTCCTTCTTTTGCAAACTAATTAAATTATTAATCAGTTTTGTATATATTATTACTCCCTATACATGGGATAAAATTGCTAAATTATTATATAACATTTACATAAATTTGTCAATTATTATAGGAATTTTTAATAAAAATTATAGCCTATTTACCAATTTTGTTGGATCTTTAAACAGATTAACATTAGGCAAGTTAAATGTAAAAACAGCAAAACTTACTATAAATGTTATTATTATCCCTATACTTAATATTTCAGACAAATGCGTAGATTCATTTGGTCTTATCATTATTTTATATGCTATTTCCTCTCCCAATATAATGCTAAATATAAATGTTAATATATCAATTATAAAATTCCCCCCTTTAATAATTTATATTATTAAAAGGAGGAAAATATTTATAGAGTTATCGTTGGTTTATATTGTTTTCTTTTTTATAAATTTTATATTATACTTTTTTTCTAGTATATCTGACAAATTATTTATAACATAATTATAAGTAATTGCAATTATAACACTTAAAATTATTGCAATTATTGCATTAATATATGACGGCATCTTTATCAATTTAAATACACACATATATATTAAATAATGTACTAAATATAACTCATATGAGATTCTTCCTAAGTAATCAAACACATTCCTGAAAACTTTAAATTTATATAATATTATGCATAAAGAACCAAAAGAAAGTGCTGAAAAAACATCGTTAAAATTTTTTAAAATTCCCCCTTTAATTGACATTAAAGCAAATATACTAAAAGATATTAGAAATATTATAATATACCATATACTTTTTATGTCTTTCTTTAATATCTTGCTATTTTTATAACTTTTCTCTGCAATGAACATTCCCAAAACAAATTCCCATAAATATTGTAAGAAAAAACTACTCCAAATTCTTTCACTATCTAGACCAAAAAAACTTATAAAAATTGCCCACAATAAACTTACTAATATTGAAAATATTAATAAATTATTTATTCTTATTTTCTTTACTAATTTTAATAATACTGGATATATAAAATAAAATTGTATAATAGTTGAAATATACCACATTTGGATTCCAAAACTCTCCTCATATTCTGGCATAAACATTTTAAATAAAAAAATGTGACTAAGCAATGCAATACTTCTATTTTGTCCTTCAAACATAAAAGGTATTAAAAAAGATATTAGAATTATACATATATAAGGAACGTATAACCTTTTTATTCTTTTCCATATGTATGTTTTTACTTCAAATCCTTTTTTTAAATATGACCAATACAAGCCAAATCCAGAACAGAAGAAAAAAATATGTACCCCTGCTCCACCAAAACTGGATGCAGTTTTTATAATATTAGGTACTTGCATAAAATTATAAATTAAATGGTAAAAAATTATAGCTGTAATTGAAACTCCTTTTAAATAGTTTAAAAAAGAAATTTGTGATAGTTTATTATTCATTCTTCTTTCCTTTCTCTTTAGGTACTATATACATTCTTTTTTAGATAATTCTTTTTTTATTCCAGATGAACATATTCCCGGTGTTCTTTTAAGTCTTACAATTTCCTTTCCGTTTTTTTTGCACCAATTTTCTACTTCGCTAAAACGTCCACCTACATGATCTTCTCCAAGTGCCAATATATCAAAATTTATTTTTTCTAATGTTGCTGGAGACACACTGTCATACACCCTTACTTCATCTACTATTTTTAGTGCACTTAATATTTCAACACGTTCTTCTGTTGAATATAATACTTTTGCATCTGGTTTATATTTTAAAATATAATCTCCATTTTGTACGGCAACAATTAAATAATCTGCATATTTTTTACATTGCTTGAATAATCTTAAATGTCCTAAATGGAAATAATCATATACTCCAAAAGTTAAAATTTTACTCATATCTTTTTCCTCCTTATTAATATCTTTAATTAAAAATTATCCTTGTTTTTTTAAATTATGTTATTAAATTTTAGTATTATTTTTATGAACTTTCGTTTTCTGCAAATTATAAATAATCTTTCTATAATTTTATTACCTATTCTCATTAATCTAAATATCCATTTTTAACCCATTCAACAGCATTTTCAAAATCTTCCGGAGTATCAATTTCTCTTGTTCTTATTTTTAAAGTGTTTAATGGTAATAATGGTTCTATCATTTCAAAAACATAATCATTACATTCTTTTAATTTATCCGTTCTTAATTTAGCTAAACCTGGCCATTCATAATTTCCTTTAGTTTTTGAAAAAGATTTTACTTTTTCATTTTCAATAGTCATTAAAATTGGTTCGGCCGAAGAAATATTTGAAATAGCTACACATTCATCTGGATATTCTAAGAATTTCTTAAAATCATCTGGATTAACTAATAAATCTCCATCTATAGTTATAACATATTTCTTTGCATTTTTTAATCCCTTACTTATACTGGCTGCAGGTCCATTAAATTCATATTCATAATTAAATCCAAACATTATATCATCGCGATATTCTTTTACTAAATTTATTACTTTCTCTGCTTGAAATCCTACTACTATTCTTATATCTTTATAATCTTTCAATAATTCTAATTGATGTAAAATTAAAGGTTTACCACAAATATTGACAAGTGCTTTAGTAGTTCCTATTCCTAATCTAGTTCCCATTCCAGCACAACAAATAACAATAGTCGTATTATCTATATCCATTAAATCCTCTTCCTTTCAATATTATAATAAAGACTCTAAAAATTCAGCACAAGTCTTATCATTATAAAATGCATAGTCGATGTTCCTTAATAATGATGGTGCAATATTTCTAACTCCTCCAAATCCTATCGCAATACTAGCAAGTTTTGCCATACCAGAATCATTGTCTCCATCTCCTATAACAACTATTGGATGTACAAATTGTTTTGCCATTAACTCTTTATCAGCTACACTTATAACATTTGATATATGATCATTTTTAACATTAGCTTTTGAACAATAAACATGTCCAGCCATACCGAGTTTACGCATTAATCCGCTTATCCAAACATCTAAATTTCCAGTTACAACATAGCAACGTTCAGAATTATTAACTATAAAATTAGCAATTTCATCATTAAGTGGTATATCAGCTACAATGTTATTTACCTCTGATACACTTTCGTTTTTCAAAATATCAACTCTATTTAAAAAACTTGTTTTAAAAGGTATTTCTCCTCTCATAGTAGCTTCTGTAAGTTCTCTCATTTCCGCTAATTTTCCAATTCTTTCAGAAATTGTTGGTAAAATTTCTTTTTTTGTTATTGTTGAATCTAAATCAAACAGAAAAATATAATCTGACAATTTTAAATCACCTCTTAATCTTTTTTACTATATCTAATCTCTGTAAAGTCCTAATAACTGTACTAATCTTTCAGATGAGTTACCATCATGATACTTATATATATAGTCTCTTAAATTCTCTCTGCGTTCTTTATATATATCATTCTCATTTACAACATCTGTAATAAATTTATTTAGATCTTCTATTGTATATATTTCATGTCCAGCCATTAATTTATGTACATCATCAACAACAAATCCAATTTTATATTCATTAATATCATCAAGTACATACCCTAATGGTCGATTTAGCTGAAGATATTCAAACGCTGCTCCAGAATAATCACTAATTAAAGCATCCGCACATTTAATTAATTTATAATTATCAATATTAAGTTTTTTTACACTATCACCAGTTAATACTTTAATATTAGACATATCATATATTTTTAAATTTTTTAAATCTTGTTTTGGATGAATTTTTATAATTAAAAATACATTTATTCTATTTAATTGTTCATTAAGTAATTTATATTCTTCTAATGTATTTATTAGCGGTATTCCTAATTTCTGTTCTTTTAAACTATCATTACGATTATAGCCTTCTCCTATTCGGAATGTAGGCATCCATAAAATTATTTTTTTATATTTCAAATCTGTAAGTTTTAGAATTTCTGATTTATCACTATTAAAAAATGTATCTTGTGCAGGGAAACCTATATATTGGAATCTTTTATCATTTGGTTGTAGTGACCATTGATTTGCTTGAATTGGTGCATATTTTTCTGATTGAACTAATATATAATTAACATCATCAGGAATAAATATCTTTCCTTTTGCATTTTTTAGTCCCCCTGCTCCATGTGAACAATAAACTACTATTTGGTCTTGTCTTATTTTTTTGCCACCATCACAATCGTATGTAAAATATTTAGCAGTACACATATGATAAGCTTTTTTTATACTTGGCCCATAAAGTGGTACACTCTCTACATTTTCAGGTAACTCTTTTCTTACTTTTTTTCGCACTAACCATATTATTTTATATTTCCTATTATAACCATTATCAATCAAATAATTATAAAATGCTCCTCCATTACAGTCAAAATCATTATGACTTTCTATAATAATTTTGTTTTTAAGTGGCTTATTTTTTGTGAAAATATTAATAAATTTTTCTAATACTATTTCAATCTTATATTTCCATAATACTTCAGTGGCTCTTCTAAAACCATTTTTTGTTAAATATTGAATTATCTTCATATTTATTGTATTCCCTTCTAAATAATACTTATTTTTTTAATGTTTTAATG
>CAKPKZ010000081.1 GCA_934167435.1 uncultured Clostridia bacterium
AAATAGTATCATAAAAGTTGCAACAATAAATAAATTAATAGGAGGCAAAAGATAATGGAAATTTTAAAAATTTCATCAAAATCAAACCCTAATTCAGTAGCAGGAGCAATAGCTGGATTGGTAAAAGAATCAAATAAAGCGGAAATGCAAGCAATTGGAGCAGGAGCATTAAACCAAGCAGTAAAGGCAGTAGCAATAGCTAGAGGATTTGTTGCTCCATCAGGAGTAGACTTAGTTTGTATACCAGCATTTGCAGAGGTTGAGGTTGAAGGAGAAGACAGAACAGGAATAAAACTTATTGTAGAGTCAAGAACTTAATAGAATATAGATAAAAGCTGTATAATATTTACAGCTTTTTTTGATCAATTAAAATAAAAAAATACAGTTAATATTGACATTATATTATTTAAAAATATATAATCTAGTTAATCTGTTATATAAACAATAATAATGGGAATGATAAATGTAATAAAAGGAGGAGATAAAATGGAATACAGATATAAACCAGAGGATGTTTGCTCAATGGAAATGATATTTGAAATAGAAGGAAATATATTAAAAAAGTTAAAAATAATTGGAGGATGCCCAGGAAATACAGTAGGAGTTTCAAAATTAGTTGAAGGAAAAACAATAGATGAAGTAATTTCACTATTAAAGGGAATTCAATGTGGAAATAGAGGAACTTCTTGCCCAGATCAAGTTGCAAAGGCATTAGAAGAATGGAAAAAACAAAATTAAAAAAGACATATAGAGTTATGCAAATATTATTGTACAATATGAAAAAAGACTATATTAGTGAATGCTCTGCACAATGTTCGTATTACACTATATTGTCATTTATTCCTTTTCTTATTTTAGTAATAACTCTAATACAATATACAGGAATAGAGTCACAAACATTATTTGATGCAATTTCAAAAATAATTCCATCTAGTATGAATGACATGGTGTTAGGAATAGTACATGAGGTTTATTCAAAGTCTATAGGTACAATTTCAATTTCTGTTATATTTACAATATGGGCTGCAGGAAGAGGATTATTTGCATTAACTAAAGGATTGCAATCTGTTTATAATACAGACGAAGAAAAGAATACTTCTTATATATATTTAAGAGTAAAATCTGTTTTAGAAACAATAATATTTATCATTTTAATTGTTGTAGGATTAACAGTATTAGTATTTGGAAATAGTTTAATAAACATTATACAAGATAAATTTGGAGGTTTAAAAGGTTATAATGAAATATCTTCAGCCATATTAACCAAAATAGGGCTTATAATAACAACATTTATTATATTTTTATTGTTATATAAATTTATGCCAAGACACAAAGTAACACTTATAAGCCAAAGTTATGGTGCAATATTTGGAGCAATAGCACTTAATATAATATCATTTATATTTTCACAATACCTAAATATTTTTAAAGGTTTTTCTATAACATATGGAAGTCTTACGACTTTAATGTTAATTATGATGTGGACGTACTCATGTTTTTATACAGTACTTCTAGGTGCAGAATTAAATAAATTAGTGAATTATAAATGGGGAAAAAATAATTCATGTGTTTAGGATATATAACCAAGGAGGTATAAAACGATGCAACAAACGATAAATTTATATATAATAATATTTTTTATATATGCTATAGCTGGATGGATAATGGAATCTACAATGATTTCAATTAAAAATAAAAAATTTGTAAATAGGGGATTTTTAATAGGACCAATATGTCCAATATATGGATATGGAGTAGTATTAGTAAGCATTTTATTAAAAAAATATCAAGATGATATAATTATTACATTTTGCATGTCAATTATAATATGCGGTTTGCTAGAATATTTTACAAGTTTTTTTATGGAAAAAATATTTAATGCTAGATGGTGGGATTACAGTAAGAAAAAATTTAATATTAATGGAAGAATTTGCTTAGAAAATTTAGTATTATTTGGAATTGCGAGTTGTTTTATTATATATATAACAAATCCATTTATAATAAGAAAGATACAATTAATACCGTATAATGTACAAAATGTAATAATTAGTATTCTTATTATAATTCATATAATAGACAACATAATATCTTATAAAATAATTCTTAATTTAAAACAAGTATCTAATGAAATAAAAGATAATACTATAGAAATATCAGAAAAAGTAAGAAAAATAATAAGTAACAAATCTATTTTCCATAGAAGGTTAGTAAATGCATTCCCAAGTATAAAAGAAAAAGTGCAATTTAAAAAATGGAGTATAAAAGAGAAAATATCAAAATTAAAAAATAGATAGTTTGGAGGATAAAATGGAATACCTAAATTGTAATATTGAAAAAACAAGAAATTCTAAAACAGTAGATAGAAGAGTATATAAATCAAGGAAAATAAATAATTTTAGAGAGTTAGTATTTTACAGTATAAATAATTATGAAAATAATATAGCATATAAATACAAAAACAAACCTTCTGATACTGAAATAATTACAAAAACTTATAAAGAAGCAGGAGAGGATATAAAAGCATTTGGAACAGCTTTGCTAAACAGAGATGCTAAAAAAGTTGCTGTTATTGGCAAAAATAGATATGAATGGTGTATTACATATTTAGCTACAACTACTTCAGGATTAGTTATAGTTCCACTTGACAAATTATTGCCTGAAATAGAAATAGAAAATTTAATAAAAAGAAGTGAAGCAGACATAATAGTTTGTGATGAGAAATATCTAGAAAAAATAAAAGATTTAAAAAATTCTAATAGCACTAATTTAAAAACAATAATATGTATGGATAAAGTAACTGATAAAGATATAGAGTATTTTTATGATGTGAAAAATGAGGGACAAAAACAAATTGAAATGAAAGATACTAAGTATGATAATATAAGTATAGACGAAAATAAAATGGCTGTATTATTATTTACTTCAGGTACTACATCAGAACCAAAAGGAGTTATGCTTTCACAAAAAAATATTTGTGTAAATATAGAAGATATGGCAACATACTCTAAAATGTATTCAACAGATACTATTTTATCTGTATTACCACTACACCATACATTTGAATGTACAATTTCATTTTTATATGGATTTTATAGTGGAGTATGTATTGCATTTTGCGATGGTCTTAAATATTATGCACAAAATCTAAAGGAATATAATGTAACAATAATAGTTGCAGTTCCGGCATTACTAGAAGTAATTTATAAGAAAATAAAAAAAGGAATAGAAGAATCTGGACAAAAAGAAAAATTTGAAAAAGGTGTTAAAATTTCAGAATTTTTATTAAAATTACATATAGACCTAAGAAAGAAAATATTTAAAGCCGTTAGAAAAAATTTGGGCGAAAATATTAGAATTATATATTATGGTGCAGCCCAAATGGAAAAAGAAACAATTAAAGGGTATTATAATATAGGAATAGATTCTGTACAAGGTTATGGTTTAACAGAAACATCACCAATATTAACTGCAGAAACAGATAAATACCATAAATCTGGAACTGTTGGAATTTGCTTCCCAGCTCTAGAAATGAAAATTATTAATAAAAATGAGGATGGAGCTGGAGAGATTTGTGCAAAAGGTGCAAGCATAATGTTAGGATATTATAAAAATGATGAATTAACCAAAAAAGCTATAGATGAAGAGGGCTGGTTTAAAACAGGAGATTATGGATATTTTGATGAAGAAGGCTTCTTACATTTAACTGGTAGAAAAGCAGATATTATTGTATTAAAAAATGGAAAAAATGTTTATCCAGACGAGATAGAAGGTTTAATAAATAAATTACCATATATTAAAGAAAGTATGGTATTTGCAAGAAACAAGACTAAAACAGACACATTATTAGAAGCTAAAATTGTTTATGACGAAAAAGAGTTAAAAAAAGAATTTAGTAATATTGATTTAAATAATAAAAATTCAATAGAAGAAAAAATAATGAAGGACATTAAAGAAAAAGTTAATGTAAATCTTGCTAATTATAAGCATGTAAAGAAAATACTATTAACAACTGAAGAAATGGAAAAAACAACTACTTCTAAAATTAAAAGAAATATAGAAATGCAAAAAATAAATCAAAAATAGTTAATAAAATTGAAATGACAAGTTTTATGTCATTTCAATTTTTAGGTTATAAATATTTTTTTAATGTTTCTACACTGTCTTCTTGCATAACAACAAAATCATTTAGAATGTTTTTTACATCACTGTCAATGTTATTGTTTTGATTTAAAAGACGTCTACCTTCTATAATTCCCATGTTTGTACCTTGCATTAGCAATTCTGAAAGTTTGGAAGTTGTATCATCTGTCATTGTTTTCATTTGTATTCCATACCATGTCATCATTTTGTTCATAGCATTTGTTTCGTGAGGTTCTTTATTACTGTAGTTATCATATAATTCATTTACTCTATTAGAAATTTCTTTATATTTATTATATTCTACATCAAGAACTTTTTTGAATTTATTATCATTATCTACTTTTTCAGAAACATAAGAAATTGCGTCCATTCCCATAGTTGCACCTTTGTTTACTTCATCTAATATATTTAAATTTTGGTTTTCCATTACAATAATCCTCCTATAAATAAAAAAACTATATGTTATTATAATTCCAAAAATAACAAAAAATATTCCATATTAAAAAATATTGTTTTGAATAATACTAAAAAAAATGCTAACAATAATAATATGAAAATTTTGAAAGGTGGTAAAAACATGAAAGTAAAAGATTGTATGTGTAATGATGTTTGCTGTGCAAATCCTGCAACTACAGTAAATGAAATTGCTAAAATGATGTGTGATAATCATATTGGTTGCGTGCCCGTATGTGATGAAAATAATTGTATATGTGGAATTGTAACAGATAGAGATATAATTTTAAGAACACTTGCATGTAATAAAAACTCTAATACAACACAAGCTAGTGAAATTATGTCATGTAATGTTTGCACTTGTAAACAAGAAGATGAAGTATCAAATGCTCAGTCAAAAATGGCTAATAATCAAATAAGAAGATTACCAGTTTGTGATAATAATAACCATGTTGTAGGAATATTAACATTAGGTAATTTAGCACAAAATGAAGACGAAATAGGAAAAAAACAAGTAAGTACAACAATAGAAGATATATGCAAATGTAAAGGACAACAAAAGAATGCAGAGTAATATTGCATTCTTAAATTACATATAATTAATAGGGGGGATATTGTGATTATTGATATGTCATATTGGACAAGGGTATTGAAAAGAATTGGATATTTAATATTTACAATAATAGCATTATATTTAGCTTTTAAATTATCAATATTCTATATGCCATTTTTAATTGCTTTTATTATTTCACTATTAATAGAACCTATAATAAAAAAAATAATGAAAAAAACTAAATTAACACGAAAAACTAGTTCAATTATAATTTTTGTTATTGTTTTAGCAATTATATTAGGAGCTTTAATATGGGGAATAACTACATTGTTTTCGGAGGCATCTAATTTATTACAAGGATTAAATGAATACTTTGACAAAGCTTACATACAATTTCAAAAAATAATAAATTCTTTTGATTTAGATAATTTAAAGATGCCAAATGAAATATTAAAAATTATTCAAAATTCAACAGAAGGAGTATTAAATAATGCATCTAATTGGGTAAGAGATGCATTAAATGGATTAATAAATATTGTTACATCTATACCTACTATATCAATATATTTTGTTATAACAGTTATGGCACTATATTTTATATGTGTAGATAAAATTTATATATTAGACCAGTTAGAACATCATTTGCCACAATTATGGGTAAAAAGGTTAGGAAAACATGTAAGAGAATTAACAACAACATTAGGCGGATATTTAAAAGCAGAGGCAACACTTGTTTTAGTATCTTTTGTAATCTCTTTAGTTGGATTATATATATTAAAATTTTCAGGATTTAAAGTAGAGTTTCCATTATTAATGGCCATTTTTATAGGATTTGTAGATGCTCTTCCAATTTTGGGTTCAGGAACAGTTATGGTGCCTTGGGCTATTATATGTGGATTAAATGGGGATTTGAATTTAGGAATAGCAATAATAGTATTGTTAATTATAATGTCTATAATAAGGCAATTTTTAGAACCAAGATTGGTAAGTAAAAACATAGGAGTACATCCTATATTTACACTAATTGCAATGTATACAGGCTTTAAGTTTATAGGAGTAATTGGGATGCTAATTGGACCAATTATACTTATTATAATAAAAAATATATTTGCAACGTTAATTGATCAAGGAATAGTAAAAACTTTATTAGATAAAAAATAAAGTTTTTGAGTCAACATAATTGATTTTTACAATTATTTGTGTTAGAATAGATGTACACATTTAATATGTGAATAATTTTTAAAGGAGAGTTTTTCCTATGGCAAAAGCAAACATGAAGAAAGTTGGCAACGTTAAGTATTTGTCAGATATGTCGTATTCCTTTAATAAAGGATATATTCTGATTGATGATGTGTTATTTCTTATAGGAAATAACAGGTCTGTTGACGACAGTTGGCCTGTTGATGGAAATACAGAGGAGCAAATGGTGATTTCAGCTCGGAAAGAAGCGGATATTAACCTTAAGACCAGTATTACCATTGACGATGCAAAAGTATATTCTGCGGGAACTGTTGCAGACGAAGGGGAACTTATTACAGTCGAAGAATCTTTTCAGAGAATGGATCCAGAGGAACAAGATGGATATGATGACTTAATTGATTATTTTGGCAAAGATTAAGGAAAACTCAGAAAACCACGCTAAATTTTTTAGCGTGGTTTTTAAAATTAAAGAATAGAACTTGTTGGAATATAACTATTATCAGGAGGATAAACAAATTCTTCATTAGGTTTATCAATAGTTGTAATATCAGTAACTTTAATAATAGGCATATCACC
>CAKPKZ010000082.1 GCA_934167435.1 uncultured Clostridia bacterium
ATGAAAACTGAGTTTCTGTAAGGTTTTTGGTTGGCACCCAAAATTGCCCTGTAATTATCTCTTTGAGAATTGTGGAGCTTTTCTTGCTTTTTTAAGACCGTATTTTTTTCTTTCTTTCATACGAGGATCTCTTGTTAAGAATCCATTTGATTTTAGAGCTGGTCTAAATTCTTGATTTGCTTCGTTTAAAGCTCTAGCTATACCATGTCTTATAGCTCCTGCTTGACCTGTATATCCACCACCTGTAACTGTTGCAATTACATCGTATTTAGTTAATGTATTTGTAACTGTAAGTGGTTGTTTTACTATAACTTTTAATGTTTCTATACCAAAATATTTGTCTAAATCTTGTTTATTTATTGTGATTTTTCCAGTTCCTTCTACAAGTCTAACTCTTGCAATTGAACTTTTTCTTCTACCTGTACCATAGAAAACAATATTTTCTTTTTTTGCCATATTATTTTACCTCCCATACTTCTGGTTTTTGAGCTTGGTTTTCATGTTCACTACCAGCATAAACTCTTAATTTTGTAGCCATTTTTCTTCCTAAAGGAGTATGTGGTAACATACCTTTTATTGCTAATGTCATAGCTTTTTCTGGATTTTTTTCCATCATTACTTTTGCAGAAACTTCTTTCATTCCTCCAATATAACCTGAATGATGTCTGTAAATTTTTTGATTTAATTTGTTTCCTGTTAAAACAACATCTTTGCAATTAATAATTATAACATGATCACCCATATCTATATTTGGTGTGAATGTTGGTTTATGTTTTCCTCTTAATAATTTAGCAGCTTCTGTTGCAACTCTTCCTAAAGGTTTGTTTGCTGCATCAATTATATACCATTTGCTTTCAACTTCGCCGCATTTAGCGCTATATGTAGTATTATTCATGGTAATAAATACCCTCCTATTTCTTCTATAAATTTATTATATATATGATATTTAAATATAAACTACCGGGGAGAAGTTCGTATTTAAATCATATTTTAACATAGTTACTAAAATATTTTAGTACAAATTACTTAATTTGTCAATGAATTTTGGCAAATTTCCTAAAAATAAATAAAAGTATTGAATAATTTAGTAATTAAATTTATAATGGGTAAGTACAATTATAAAAGATGGCAATTAAGGAGTGAGTTAATGGAAAAAGAAGAAAAAAAAGGTAAAGTAAAAAAAGAAAGTTTTATGCAAGGAGTATTAACACTTATATTTTCACAAGTGCTAATAAAAATTTTAGGCTTAGTATATACATTGTATTTAACAAATAGAGAAGGTTTTGGAGATAAAGGAAATGGTATTTGTGCTAGTGGATACCAAATATATGCTATGTTACTTACAATTTCATCAATTGGAGTGCCAAGTGCAATATCAAAGTTAGTTTCAGAAAGAGTTGCTGTGGGAGATCATAAAGGTGCACATAGAATATTTAAAATTGCATTTGCTACATTTGCTGTAATAGGATTAGTTGGAAGTTTACTATTGTTTTTTGGAGCAAATGTAATTGCAAATGACTGGTTACAAATTCCAGAAGCAGAGATGACTTTAGTAGCACTTTCACCAGCAATATTTTTTGTAGCAGTTGCATCTGTAATGAGAGGATACTTTAATGGTAGACAATGCTTAAAAATAGGGGCAAGATCTCAGACACTTGAACAAATATTTAAAACATTATTAACAATTATTGTTGTGGAAATAGTTGCAATATTATCAAATGTTTCTACTCAATGGATGGCTGCTGGAGCTAATTTAGCTACGACTTTAGCTACATTTTTAGGATTTGCATATTTAATGTTATATTATAGAACTAGAAGAAAGGAAATTGCACTAGAAATAAAGGCAACAGTTAATTATAAATATGAAAAAGTTTTAACTATAATAAAAAGAATTCTTATTGTATCTATTCCAATTGCATTAACAGCAATTATGTCTTCAATAAACAAAAATATAGATTCATTTACAGTAGTAAGAAGTTTAAAACAATTTTTGCCAGAGGATATAGCAACCGCACAATATGGTATTTTAGGAGGAAAAGTAGATACTTTAACAAGTTTACCATTATCAATAAATGTAGCTTTTGCAACAGCATTAGTTCCAGCAATTTCAGCTGCAAAAGCAAAAAAAGATAGTGAAACAATAACAAAAAGAACATCATTTTCTTTATTATTATCTATGTTAATAGGCTTGCCATGTACAGTAGGGATGTTTATTTTTTCAGGTGAAATATTAAATTTGTTATTTCCAAAAGCAAGCGATGGAGCTGTTATTTTGCAAATAAGTTCTCTTACAATAATATTTACAATATTAGATCAAACAATAAATGGAGCGTTGCAGGGATATGGAAAGTTAACTATTCCAACAATATCATTAGGGTGTCGGGGTAGTAGCTAAACTTATATTAAATTTAATTTTAGTACCGATACCATCTATAGGAGTTAATGGTGCAGCTATTGCTTCTGTAGTTTGTCACATAATAGCATTTACAATAGCATTTACAGCATTAAGAAAAAATATAAAGTTAAATCTTGGCTTTTCTAAATTAATATTAAAACCTATAATAGCTGTTACAATAATGGGCATTTGTTCATATTTTGTATTTAATGTATTAAATGGAATAATAATTGAAAAAATGGCTACAATAATAGCAATAATAATAGCTGTTATTATATATTTATTAGCAGTTATTGCATTAAAAATATTTTCAAAAGAAGATATTTTAATGATACCATATGGAACAAAAATATATAAAATCTTAGAAAAACTAAAAATATATTAAAAAAGTAAGTAAAAAAGAAGGATTTTATCAAAATTTGGCGAATATTTTTAAGTGAGAGTACAAATATTGCTGCACACAAAGTAATATTTATACATACACATTAAATCTTATAGGAGGTAATTTAAATGAACAAAGCTGAATTAATCGCAGCAATAGCTGCACAAACAGGTGACACAAAAAAAGCAGCTGAAGCATCAGTTAACGCTTTTGTTGATGTTGTAACAAAATCTTTAGTAAAAGGTGATAAAGTTCAATTAGTTGGATTTGGATCTTTTGAAGTAAGAAAAAGAGCAGCTAGAAAAGGAAGAAACCCACAAACTAAAGAAGAAATCAAAATACCTGCATCAAAAGCTCCAGTATTTAAAGCTGGTAAAGCATTAAAAGATTTAGTAAACAAAAAATAAGAATTTTATATAAATAATATAAATATATGAATTCATATAAAGAGATTTCGGTTGAAATCTCTTTTAATATTGACTAATTTTATTATATTGTATATACTAATATAGTAAAAAATTAATAGACACTAGGAGGTTAAAAATGAAAAAGACATCACAAAAATTTGCTAAGCGGACAGTTAAGGAGATACAAGAACTCCTAATAGGTTTTTTTCAAGAAACAAATCATGAAAGATTGGGAATTCAATATGGAAAAAGAAAATGGAAAAAAATAAAAAATAATTTTGAAGAAATTCAAAATTATGCTATGCTTAATAATATTAATATTGAGCTTGCAAAAGATGGAACAGATTGTATTTTTGCTTATTTTATTCACAACAATCAGTAAGTGTCAACAAAAAAACTGGCTATTGCCAGTTTTTTATTTATCTTTTATATCTAAAGTTATATGAACATCACGCAATTGTTCTCTTTTTACATTGCTTGGAGAACCCATCATTAAATCTTGTGCTTTACTATTTAATGGGAATGCAATAACTTCTCTTATTGAATCTGAATCTGTAAGAAGCATAAGCATTCTATCAAATCCTGGAGCAACACCTGCATGAGGTGGGGCACCAAATTGGAATGCTGTATATAAAGCACCAAATTTTGTTTTAACTTCTTCTTCAGTGTAACCAGCCATTTCAAATGCTTTTAGCATTATATTAATATCATGATTTCTAACAGCACCTGAAGATAATTCTATACCATTACATACAATATCATACTGATATGCAAGGATATCTAATGGGTTTTGTTTTTCTAAAGCTTCTAATCCGCCTTGTGGCATAGAAAATGGATTATGACTAAATGCAATTTTTCCTTGATCATCTAATTCGAACATAGGAAAATCAACTATCCAGCAAAATTGAAATACATCTTTATCAATTAAATTTAATCTATTTCCAAGTTCAGTTCTTATTTGACCTGCAAGTTCTGTAGCTCTTTTTTCATTATCTGCTATAAAGAAAATTGTATCTTCTTTTTCTAAACTAGCAAGTTCTAGTAATTCTTTTTTATATTCTTCTGGAATAAATTTATCAATAGGACCTTTAAAACTTAAATCTTCTTGAACTTCTAAATAGCCAAGACCTCCCATACCAATGCTTGTTGCATATGCAAGCATTTTTTCATGGAATCCTTTAGATAGATGTCCTTTAACTTTTATTGCTCTTACAGTTCTATCTATAAATGGCTTAAAAGTACATTTTTTAAAGAAGTCTGATAAGTCTATAATATACAATGGGTTTCTTAAATCTGGTTTATCTGTACCATATCTAACCATAGCTTCTTTATATGCTATTCTAGGGAATGGGTATTTCGCAATTTTTTTAGTAGAAAATGTTTTAAAAGTATTGTACATTATTGGTTCAATTGCTTCAAAAACATCTTCTTGAGTTGCATAACTCATTTCCATATCTAATTGATAAAATTCTCCTGGGGCTCTATCTGCTCTTGCGTCTTCATCTCTAAAGCATGGGGCAATTTGAAAATATTTATCAATACCAGAAACCATTAATAATTGTTTAAATTGTTGTGGTGCTTGAGGCAATGCATAAAATTTCCCAGGATGTAATCTACTTGGCACTAAGTAGTCTCTTGCACCTTCTGGTGAAGAGTTAGCAAGTATAGGTGTTTGAACCTCTAAAAAGCCTTGTTCAATCATTTGACTTCTTAAATATTGTAAAACTTTAGCACGTAAAATTAAGTTATTTTTTAGTCTGTCATTTCTTAAGTCTAAAAATCTATATTGAAGTCTTAAATCTTCTCTAATATCTTGATTTGAATTTACTTCAAATGGCAAATCTTTTGTTCTTTTTCCTAAAACTTTAATTTCTTCTATTTTAATTTCAACTAAACCTGTTTTGATTTTTGGGTTTACTGTTTCTTCATCTCTTTTTCTAACAGTACCTAGAACAGTAACTGAAGATTCAATTGGAATATGTGATGCAAAATCAACGTCTGAAGCCTCCGCAGAAGTAACAACTTGAGTTACTCCATACATATCTCTAATATCTAAAAATACAAGACCACCAAGGTCACGAATTGTTTGAACAAAACCAGCTATTCTTACTTTTTTTCCAACATCGTCTAAGCTAATTTCGTTACAATTATGAGTTCTGTACTCATTTTCTTTCATAAAAATACCTCCTTAAAATTTAGGCACAAAAAAACGCCCAATGCATAATGCAGGGACGAAATAATTTCCGCGGTGCCACCCAGCTTGAAAATACTTATGTATTTTCCACTTTATTAAAATTGCTTCAATATGTTTCACAAATTAGGTTGACCTAAAAGGGTTTTCAGCCTAGGACCCTTATTCTCTTTATAGTAACTTCTAAATGCTTTGTATTGTAATAACGCAACAATTATTTTTTTTATGTATATAATTTTACAAACTATTAGTTAGTTTGTCAAGTAAATAGCAAAAATATGTATGAAATATTATAAAATGCTAAAATTGGTTAACAATAGTAAAATAAGAAGGGAGGAATTATGGAACTAATAAAAGTTGTTTTTCTTTCTATAGGTTCTGCAGTAGTGCTTTTTATATTAACTAAAATAATGGGGAATAAGGAAATTTCTCAACTTTCAATGTTTGATTACATTATAGGAATAACAATTGGATCTATTGCAGCAGAGATGTCAACAGCCTTAGAAAGTGATTTTATGCAGCCATTGGTTGCAATGATAATATATGCTGTTGTGGCAATTATAATATCATTTTTAAATAATAAATCTTTGAAGATAAGAAGATTTTTATATGGAAAAACGATAATGTTGTTAGATAATGGCATACTATATAGAAAAAATTTTAAGAAAGCTAAATTAGATTTGAATGAGTTTTTAGCACAATGTAGGACAAATGGATATTTTAATATAAATGATATACAAACAGCTATGATGGAAGCCAATGGAAAAATAAGTTTTTTGCCTAAAAGCGGAAAAAGACCAGCAACTCCAGACGACTTAAATATAAAGGTGGATTTTGAAAAATTAACTATAAACGTAATATTAGATGGTGTACTTTTAAAAGAAAACTTATATGCAACAAATCATGATGAAATATGGTTGCAAAAACAATTAACATCACAGGGAATTCAAAATATAAAGGATATATTTTTGGGAATATGTGATAGTAGTGGAAATTTAAGTTTATACCCAAAAGAAGATATTCAAAATTCGCATGATTGGTTTGAATAAGCAAATTCAAAAGAAAACAAGGAAATAATACTTGTTTTTTTTTATATTACAGTATATAATAGTAAACAAATTGATAATAGGAGATGATAACATGCAAGAAGTAAGCAAAGAAGAAATATTGCACATAGCAAATTTAGCACGTTTAAATTTAGGAGAAGACGAAATTGAAAAATATCGTGAAAATTTACAAGATATATTAAATTTTGCAAATGTTGTAAATAATGCTCCAGTAGATGGACTTGAGGTAACAATAGGAGCTAACGAAGCAAAAAATGTATTTAGAAAAGATGAAATAAAGGTATTTGAAGATACAAAAAGTTTATTACAAAATGCTCCATCACAAGAGCAAAATATGTTTAAATTACCTAAAGTTATTCAATAAGGAGGAATTATAATGGACATTACTAAATTAACAGTACATGAGTTACAAGAAAAATTAAAAAATAAAGAATTAACTGTAACACAAATAACTAAAGCATATGT
>CAKPKZ010000083.1 GCA_934167435.1 uncultured Clostridia bacterium
CTGTTGACCAAGCAATTTCACTATTTTGTTTCTTATCACTATTAAAATTATATAAAACTCCTCTGTATTTTTTATTTTCATTATTATCATTGGTTCCATCTATTGGTTTTGCCATTTCGCCTATATTCTTTACTGGTATCCATACAAATTCATTTATTCCATCTGTTATTACTAATCCATTTTTTACACTTTGTTCTGATGGTGCATTTGTTCCATCTCCCCAAGTAGCTGGTGTCGCACTTTGTTCTTTTGTTACATTCACTGGTTTAAATCCTGCTGGTATTGTTGGGTTATTAGCACTTGCTTCTCCACCATTTATTGTACTAGTTTCCGTAAATAATCCTGTTGTTGAGTCAGCATCTCCTGGTTTAGCACTAGAATCTTTTACTGTTACCTCATCTTCAGTTATTTTGTATTTTTGCCCAGTTTTTCCTGTTACTGTGGCTGGCAAATAAGAAATAGTATCTTGTCCATCTATTATATCTTTCAATTCCTTATTCAATGTATCATAATTAACTGTTCCCGTTCTGTTTCTTTTAGAATTTAAATGTGCCAATGTAATTTTCTCAAGCTCTTCTTTCTTTTCTGTCTCGTTTTTTGCAACTTGCGCTTTATCTATTAGTCCATTCCCACCAGTTAAAGTCGCTACAGACACTCCTGCTAATATTAGCAAAACAACTATTGTTACAACTAATGCAACTAGCGTAACACCTCTATTTTTATTTTTCATTTGCATTTAATCCTCCTTATTTCTTTCGTTTTAATAATTATAATTGTATATATAAATTTTATTATAGTCAATATTTACATTTATATTTTAATAAAAATGTAAATAAGACTTGCTACTTTTTTTATTTTGATGTAATATAATAAAGTAAATTGAAAGGAACTGTAAATAACAAAATTATGAAAGGAGTTTTATTTTTTAAGCGCCAGAACAGTTTTACTGTTGACGAGGTCTAGAGTTATCGAAATATTCGGCGGGTACTCTAGTGGTTTTGGCTTAAAACCATAATATTAATACAAAAATCAATATTTATATTGTAACAAACATTAATATATTAGGCTATTTATTTACATGCTTTCAATTCCAATTTATAAAAATTATTTAATGTATCAATTAAACATTGGTACTCAAGGAGGATTTATTATGTGTGGAATTGTAGGTTATTTAGGAACCAAAAAGGCTAGTCCTATTTTAATTGATGGACTTTTAAAATTAGAATATAGAGGTTATGATTCAGCAGGAATATCTACTATTGAGGGAGATCATTTATCTATAATAAAAGACAAAGGAAGAGTAAAAAATTTATATGAAAATAATGAATTAGATTCTTTAAACGGTACTATAGGAATTGCTCATACAAGATGGGCAACTCATGGTAAACCATCTAAAGAAAATTCTCATCCTCATATGGATAACCAAAAAATGTTTAGCGTTGTTCACAATGGAATTATAGAAAATTATAATGAATTAAGAAGTTTTTTAACAAATAATGGTTATACATTTTATTCTCAAACAGATACTGAAATAATACCTAATTTAATTCATTATTACTTTTCAAAAGATACAAATAATGGAGATTTAAAATTTTTAAGTGCGGTTAAAAATGCTTGCAAAGATTTAAAAGGAAGTTTTGCTATAGAAGTAATTTGCTCACTATATCCAAATAATATGATTGTTGTTAGAAAAGACAGCCCTTTAGTTATAGGAACAAAAAATACAGAAAAATATATATCTTCAGATATACCAGCTATTCTTTCTTATACTAAAGATTTTTACCTTTTAAATGATTTAGAATTTGTTTTATTAAATAATGATAAAATTAAATTTTTTGACAAAGATTTAAACGAAATATCAAAATCTACAAAGTCTATAGAATGGTCTGCTTCTGCAGCTGAAAAAAACGGATTTGAAGATTATATGTTAAAAGAAATTTATGAGCAACCTTCATCTATTAGAGAAACTATTGGTTCTAGAATTGATGAAAATTTAAATGTTGACTTTGAGGAATTAAATTTTAGTAAAGATTATTTAAAAAGTCTAACAAAAATATATATAATTGCTTGCGGTACTGCAATGCATGCTGGACTTGTAGGAAAAAATGTAATTGAAAAAACATGTCATATCCCAACAGAGGTTGATATTGCTTCTGAATTTAGATACAGAGACCCTATAATTGACAATAAAACTTTATGTATTTTTATTTCTCAATCTGGAGAAACCGCAGATACTATAGCTGCACTAAAATTGTCAAAACAAAAAGGAGCAAAAACAATTGCCGTTTCTAATGTTATAGGTAGCTCAATTACACGAGAAGCTGATTATTCTATATATACACACGCAGGACCAGAAATAGCTGTTGCATCTACAAAAGCTTATACAGCCCAAGTTGTATTATTAAATATCTTATCTATATACTTCTCTCAAATTTTAAACAGATGTGATGAAAATGTTATAACTACATTAAAAAAAGAGATTTTAGAACTTCCTACTAAAATAGAGGAAACTTTAAAATTATCTGCAGACTCTTTAAAAGATTTCTCTAAACAAATATATAAAGAAAAAGATATCTTCTTCTTAGGAAGAGGAGTTGATGAAACGGTAGCAAGAGAAGGTTCATTAAAATTAAAAGAAATTTCTTATATTCACTCTGAAAGCTATGCCGCAGGAGAATTAAAACATGGACCTATTGCTTTAATAGAAAATGGTATTACTGTTATTGGTATTATGACAGATAAAAACTTAGTATTAAAAACTATTAGTAATATAGAAGAAGTTATTACTCGTGGGGCTAAAACACTTATTGTAACAAATCAAGATATTGATGACAACTTGTTTAACAAGGTAATTCATATTCCAAATACTAGTCCTTTTATTTCTCCAATTTTATCTGTTTTACCTTTACAATTACTTGCTTATTATATTTCGAAAGAAAAAGGATTAGATGTAGATAAACCAAGAAATTTAGCAAAATCAGTAACAGTGGAATAATTAAAATACAAAAAATAACACTTCGTTTTAATGAAGTGTTATTTTTTTAGCCAATCTGGCATTTCTACATTTGCAAAAAAATTTTTATATCCTTTTATTCTACCAGTTAAACTTACTGCATCTTCATTTTTTTGCACTGTAATCATTTCTTTATTCCTTAAAATTTAACATTTACATTATTTCTTTCTTCTTCTGCTATTTCAAATGATTTTGCTTTTTGAATTTTAAAAATACTAGCTACAATGTTGCTTGGAAACATTTCAATTTTTGTATTTAAATTTCTTACAACAGCATTGTAATATTTTCTAGAATTAGCAATTTCATCTTCTATTGTAGATAGTTGATGTGTTAAATCAGAGAAGTTTTGACTAGCTTTTAATTCTGGGTAACTTTCCGCTACAGCCATTATTTTAGATATACCACTTGATAATTGTTTATTTGTATCAATCTTATCTGATAATGACATTTTATCGTAAGAAGAGTTTCTTAATTTTACGATTTCTTCTAAAACTCCACTTTCATGTTTCATGTATCCTTTAACAACTTCTACAAGATTAGGAACTAAATCCCAACGTTTTTTCAAGTAAACATCCATTGTAGAAAAAGCTTCTTTTAATCTATTTGTTAGAATTATAAAAGAATTATATTGTGATACAACATATAAAATAATTAAAGCTATTACAACTATTAATATATATACCGCTACCATATTTTCACCTCTTTTCTTTTGTTTGTTCTATATCTTGTAATATATTCATATTACTTCCATAAATTGACATATGATGTAACTTCTCCATTTTTATATTCTGTAACTTTTACAGAATTATTCCCTTGAGCATTTATTAAAAATTCGATTTTTGATTCGTCCATTTGATATACATATGTATTATCTATTGTTTTTTTTGCAGTTCCAATTATATCATTAGAATTCCATGCAGCATGATACTCAAAATCCAATTGATTATCATCAATTTTATATACTTTTAATACTTCTGGGTTTCCTTTTGCTGCATTACTATCACCACTTGAATATTCAAATAATATTTTTTTAGATTCTGCTATAGTAACATTTGTGTTTGTACTATTTTTATTCACTTCATTTTCATTTCTAGTATTTTTATTGTTATTATTTTTATTGTTAGTATTCTCTGTACTCTTATTGTCTGAATTCGTTGTTTTATCAGAAGTATCTGTAGTTGAATTATTAATTGTGTTTGAAATACTATCCATTTTTCCTTGTAACTCCTCTACTGTTTTGTCCAAGGTACTAGTTAATTTATTTAATTCCTCCACTTTCATTGCAGCACTTTCTCTATCTTTATAGAGCTTAAATATAAAAATTCCCATTATTACAATAATTATTATAGATATTAACAATAGGAATATTGATAATTTTCTTTCTTTTTTTCCTTCCATTTTTCTTCACTCCTTTGTATATTTCAATATCTATTATATATTATTTTAAAAATATTTTCAATAATTTCCAAATAAATTCTACCAAGAGCCTCCGCCTCCACCTCCAGAGCCTCCACCAGAGAATCCACCTCCAGAACTACTGTCAGATGCACTTGATGACATAGCATTTGATATTGAAGAATATGTAGAGTTCATAAAATTATTAAATGTGTAATTATTAAAATCTGTATATCCATAATACCAATTAGGAGCCTCTAATGCAATATCTTCGAACTTTTTCATCCACTTATTTGAAATACCTAAAACATATGTATATGGTAAAATATTATAAAAATATTCTGGATTTTTCATAACTAATTCTTCAAGTTGTGGCTTTTCAGCTGTTTCTAAAAAATATTTAAAACCTTGTATTCTTCCTAACATTTGAGTTCCATACTTTGTTCTTTTTCTTATTATTCCTAAAAATATTATTAGTAAAACTATACATATACTTTCAATTATAAATTCAATTAAATATGCTCCATTTGAAACAATGTCTATTGCCCTACTAAAAAATCCAACTCCTACAAAAGCTATTGATGCTAAGGTTATAGTGCATATATTTGGTTTTTTATATAATATTATTAATAGCATTATCATCATAACTATAATCGTTACAAATCCTTCCATATTTTCAGCCCTAGGAATTGCCACTCCTCTCATAAACAAGAAAACTATAATAATCATTGCTAGTATAAAAATTCTTTTTCCTAATGATGCTTTTTCAAATATTTTTTCTTGGTTTTCTTTTCTATTAATATTACTTGCAATTTGTTGTAAAGTTAAATAAAATTTATTGTATAAATCGCTTTTTGTTACTTCATTTTTAAACAAGAATAAGCTTTTAAAGAATGTTTTTTCATCTTCATTATCTCCATCATATTCTTTAACTTTTATAATTTTAAATTTCTTCGACTTTATTACTTTTAGTGTTTTTTCTTCATATTCTTCAATCTTTAAATAACCTTTATTGGCTAAATATATTAATAAAGATATTATGTCTCTTGCTTCTGAATGCCCTTTATATATAAATCCTAAATCTGCACTATTCATTCCATTAGGCGGATAAAATTCTACTGTTTCGACTACTTCTTCATCTTTTCCATATTTGTTCCATAAACCAAAGGCTATAAGTACAAATACAATTGAAATTCCTATTTTAAGTAGTATTAAAAAATCAAAATTGCTACTAGCCCCTACAAAGTATCCTTCTGGTAAAGTAAGTCTTACTGTTAATGCTTGCGAAGAATATAACTTATTTCTTAATGATCCATTTATTGTATTTCCTGTAACTGTATAATTAACATTAGAACTACTTGTTGAAGTTTCATACCCACTTGAAAAGCCTAATTTGGTTTTATCAAATGGTTTTGGCATTGTTATATTAAATGTTACATTTTCAATGTTTGTATCCCATTCATCTCCAATTAAATTAAAATATAATTCATCTGCATCTTTTAATGGGTCTTTTCCAATATTATAATTGTATTTAATTATATATGTTTTTCTTCCAGAAACAGTTTGACTGCTATCCCCTATTTTTAATACCTTATATCCATTTTCGTTTGAGGTTTTGTATGTATCACTTACACTTATATTTGAAATTTTAGCTCTATTACTAGATTTTGTTCCGTCTAATCTTGTTATTGTGTTTCGTAAAGGAATTTTTCTAAATATACCATGCTTGTTATATCCAGTAAAGTTAACACTTATTGTTTCTGTAATATCAAAAGTATTATTTTCGTTAACTATCATTTTTATATCATAAGATTCTATGGTATATCCTCCTCTACTGCTAATTGCAAATGTATTATTAGGTATTAATATTCCTAATAATAAAATTATAATAAATATTCCTATTGTTATCTTTTGTTTCACCTTATAAATTCCCCCTTATATTTTTCATTTTGTTGCCATAAAAACTATAAAAACATCTGCTATTTCCTCTTCTATATTAGTGTAATTTTTTATTTTACTATAATCTATTGAGGTTTACGGTAATGTTTTTCTAATAGCTTTCGCAAGTTCTCCTGCTTCTTCAATAATAAATCTAATAAACTTCTTTGTTCATCTATTCACTACTTATTCCTTTACATTTCTTTCAATATATAATATTACATTTTTAGTACAATTTCAAGTGATATTTATTAATAATCTTTTACAATTTTTATTGCTAATCTCTTTAATTCATTTTCATCACACTAAAACTATGGTATAAAAAAATAAGCCGACTAAATCGACTTACATAAGCTGTAATATATTCAAATTCTATTTTCTTCAAAACCTCTCATTGCAACGAGTTTGTTTAACAAAAAAATATGGTGGCTCGAAGTGGAATCGAACCACTGACACGGGGATTTTCAGTCCCCTGCTCTACCAACTGAGCTATCGAGCCA
>CAKPKZ010000084.1 GCA_934167435.1 uncultured Clostridia bacterium
TTTTAAACCACTTGTGGCTTCATTTTGGTCTCCAAATCCAAAAAATTTTTTAGTTAATAATCTACTATCATATATCATTATTACGCCTAAAAGCATTATTAATATTGCAAGTATTTTTAATATTATTTGAATCATAATTCTACATCCTTTTTATTTCTTTATTTTAATTGGTGTGTAATTTATTTATATTTCAATTCTTTTAGAAAATTTATCTTCTATTAAACTGTTTAATATTTTATTTTCTGGTTTTTCTAATTTTGGATCTTCTCCTATTATTTTTATAGCTATACTTTGAACAGATTTTAATATTTCTATATCTTGAAATAAATTAGCTATTTTAAATTGAGGAAGTCCATGCTGCTCTGTTCCGAAAAAATCGCCGGTGCCACGTAATTCTAAGTCTTTTTCTGATATAATAAATCCATCATTTGTGTCACACATTACTTTCATTCTTTTTCTTATATTCTCACCTTTTCCTTTGTATTTTAATATACAATATGATTGATATTCGCCTCTTCCAACTCTTCCTCTTAACTGATGTAATTGTGCAAGGCCAAATCTTTGTGCATCTTCTACCACCATTATGCTTGCATTTGGTACATTTACTCCTACTTCTATTACTGTTGTTGAAATTAATATTTGTGTTTCCCCATTTTTAAATTTTTCCATAATCTCGTCTTTTTCTTTAGCTTTCATTTTACCATGTATATATTCCACTTTATATTGTGTAAATATATCTTTTTTATATTTTTCATAAAGTTGTGTTACAGATTTTAAATCCATTTCTTCATTTTCTTCCACTAATGGACATACAATATATGCTTGTCTACCAGATTCGATTTGTTTTTTTATAAAATTATTTACCCTCTCTTCCATCGAGTCTGTAACTGCAAATGTATCTATTTTTTTTCTGTTTGGTGGTAATTCATCTATTATAGATATATCTAAGTCTCCATATAAAATTAATGCTAATGTTCTTGGAATTGGTGTTGCAGACATTACTAATACATCTGGGTTTTGACCCTTTTCGGCTATAGTTGTTCTTTGTTTTACTCCAAATCTATGTTGCTCGTCTGTTATAACCAAACCTAAATTATTAAATTTTACATTTTCTTCAAGCATTGCATGCGTTCCTATTAATATATCAATTTCACCATTTTCTAACTTATTAAGTAAAATTTGTTTATTCTTCTTTGTTAAAGCTGAAGTTAATAATTCACATTTTATGTTGAATTTATTAAATAAATCACAAAAACTTTCCATATGTTGATTTGCTAAAATTGCTGTTGGTGCCATTATTGCTGCTTGATATCCGCTTTTTACACATTTATATGCTGCAATCATTGCTATAACAGTTTTTCCAGAGCCAACATCTCCTTGCAACAGTCTGTTCATATTCTTTTCTGATTCCATGTCTTTGTCAATTTCTTCTAATACTTTTAATTGTGCTTTTGTTAATCTAAATGGTAATGTATTTATACAATCAGACATATGTACATTTTTATCAAATTTAATTCCTTTTTCATCTGTTATATAATTGTTTTTTAATTCTAATAAAGCAATTTGCATTGATAATAATTCTTCAAAAACAAGTCTATATCTTGCTTTTTTGAAATCGTTAAAATCTGCTGGGAAATGTATTTTTTTAATTGCTGAGTTATTATCAATCAGTCCATATTCTTTTGTTAAGTATTGTGGTAGTGTTTCGCTTAATTTACCATCAACTTCTTCTATTCCATTTTCTATTATTTTTCTTAATACATTTTGGGATAAATTATATGTTAATGGATATATTGGTATAATTTTTCCTGTATTAGAATTTTTATTACTTTCTTCAAAGACTGGAGAATTGATTGTTATTCTTCCTTGCACATTATTAATTTTTCCATAAAATTTATATTTTTCACCTATTCTAAATCTGTTTTTTAAGTAACTTTGATTAAACCAAATTGCTTTTGCAGTTGCTGTTTCATCTCTTATTATCAAAGTATACATTTTTTTTCCTTTTAGGCGTATTTCACTTACATTACCACATGCTACCGCTTCTATTAATGTTTCTTCACCATTTATACATTCACATATATTTTTAGGTTTGCTCCTATCTTCATATGTTCGCGGAAAATATGTAATCAAATCATTTAATGTGTATATATTTAGATTATTTAATAATTTTACTCTATTGGGTCCGACTCCTTTTATATATTTAACATCTTTATTTAAATCTAACATAATAACTCCTACCAAAACAAAATGTGTCAAATTTTAATTGGTTCAAAATTTAAGCTGTCTGCACTTACTAATTTAAACTCTATTCCATCTATAATTCCTTCTACAGCATCTTTTATTGAATTTCCATGTAAATGCCCATATATACATTTACTTACATTGTATTTTTTCATTATTTGTATAAGTTCCGGCTTATTTTGCAAAGTTAAATGAGCCTTTGTAATTGGTGGATAATGCATAATTACAATTATTGGACTATTATTTCCATATTTACTTATTGCATCTTTTAAAGATAATTCTAATCTTAATGCTTCTCTTTTTAATATTTTTTTATCTTCTGGATCTTCTCCAAAGCTCCAACCTCTTGTTCCAGCAATTATATATTCTTCACATTTATAACTATTGTTATATAAAAAATCTATATTGTTGTAATTGTTTTCTTTTAAATAATTATTCATTTTAGTTACTGTAGTCCACCAATAATCATGGTTACCTTTTAACAATATTTTTCTACCTGGCAAATTATTTAAATATTCAAAGTCTTTATAGGTATCTTCTAAATACATAGACCACGAAAAATCACCTGGTAATAAAACTACGTCATCTTTTTCTATTTTTTTTAACCAATTTTGTTGTATTTTATATTCATGATTTTTCCAATTCTCACCAAATATACTCATTGGTTTATTTTCATTAAATGCTAAGTGAAGGTCACCTATTGCGTATATTGACATTTAATCTTCCTCTCTATAATTTCAAATTTGGTATTGCATTTAAATTTAGTTCATCTCTTTTACCTTCAATAAAATTGTAATATCCAGCAGATGCAATCATAGCAGCATTATCTGTACACAATTTTAAATCTGGTGTAAATATTTCTATTCCGTTTTCCTTTAGTTTTAAAAATTCTTTTCTTATATAACTATTAGCTGACACTCCACCAGCTAAAACTACTTTTTTAATATTTGTTATTTCTATTGCTTTTTTTATATTACCAATAAGAACATCTGTAACAGCTTTTTCAAAACTTGCACATAAATCTGACTTGTTTACATCCGGATTTTTATGATGTAAATTTATTACTGCTGTTTTTATTCCACTAAAGCTAAAATCTAAATTATCAAAATAAGTTTTAGGCAGCTCAATATTTGGAGTGCCTTCTTTAGCTAGTTTATCTACTTTAGGTCCACCAGGATATCCTAAACCTACAACTCTTGCTACTTTGTCAAATGCCTCTCCTATTGCATCGTCTCTTGTTTTTCCTAAAACTTCAAATTTAGTATAATCTTTTACATAAACAATTTGAGTGTTTCCACCAGACATCATCATACATAAAAATGGTGGTTTTAAATCTTTATATGTAACATAATTTGCTGCAATGTGTCCCTGAACATGGTTTACTCCCACTAAAGGCTTATTTATAGCAAAACTTAATGCTTTTGCGTATGAAAGTCCTACAAGTAAAGCTCCCACTAACCCAGGTCCATATGTTGGCGTAATTGCTGTAATGTATTCATACGAAATATTAGCATCTTCAATTGCTTTATTTACAACTCTAGAAATAGCCTCAATATGATTTCTTGAAGCTATTTCTGGTACTACTCCTCCATATTTTTCATGAATGGCTATTTGTGAATCTATTACATTTGATAACACTTCTCGTCCATTTTTTACTATACTTGCAGCTGTTTCGTCACAGCTTGACTCTATTCCTAATGTTATTATATCTCTCATTCTTATTCCTCTATTTTATATTTTAAATATTAAACGTGCTAAATTAATTATTCCTGTACTAACCCAACCTACTACTGGAGATACTATATAACCAGCTATTCCAGTTATCCATATAACAACAAATATTATATAGAATATTCTTTCATTATTTACAAACCATTGTTTAGCTTTATATGGTAATAATGGCATTATAATTTTAGATCCATCTAACGGTGGCAATGGTATTAAATTAAATACTCCTAATCCTATATTTACTGAAATTGTTACTTGTAATAATAGTATTATTACATTACCTATTGTTGATAATATAAAGCCTGCTCCTGCAAATTTATATATTGCACAATATATTAAAGAAAATATGAATGCTAATATAATATTCATTAATGGCCCTGCTAATGATACTATTGCCTCTGCTAATTCCATTGATATTTTTCTAGTATAATTTCTTGGGTTTACATTTACTGGTTTTCCCCATCCAAATCCAGCAAGTAATAGTAATAAAGAACCTACTGGATCTAAATGATCTAATGGATTAAGACTTAATCTCCCTTCTTTTCTTGGTGTGTCATCACCTAGTTTGTCTGCTGCAAATGCATGTGCAAATTCATGAAATGTTATTGCAATTAGTACTCCTGGTATTGTTAATATTAAACTAAGTAGTGCTCCTTGATTTGTTGCATAATTTATAATAGTCATTATTGCCATTATTCCTAAAAGGATGTATATTGTTCTTTTATCTATTGAAAAATTAAACATATGATTTTCCTTTCTTTTGTTATATCAATTTTTTACAAATTCCCTTTATACTATTGAATTCTACCACTATCAACTTTTATGATTTTAAATATTATAAATTTCTTAATTTAAAGGTTTCATTGTTGGGAATAATAATACGTCTCTTATAGATGCAGAATCAGTTAAAAGCATAATTAATCTGTCTATTCCTATTCCTAGTCCTCCTGTAGGTGGTAAACCAATTTCTAATGCTTGTATATAATCTTCGTCCATCATTCCAGCTTCCTCATCACCGGCTTCTTTTGCTTCAACTTGCTTTTTAAATCTTTCGTATTGGTCTATTGGATCATTTAACTCTGAAAATGCATTTCCGTATTCTCTACCACCTATAAATACTTCAAATCTCTCTGTCATTTTTTTGTTATTTGGACATTTTTTTGCAAGTGGTGAAATTTCTACTGGATATTCATATATAAATGTTGGTTGTATTAATGTTTTTTCTACGTATTCGTCAAAGAATAGGCTAATTACATCTCCTCTAGTTTCTTTAGTTGCATCTGGAATTTCTATTCCTTTTTCTTTTGCAAGTGTTACTGCTTCTTCGTCTGTAGTAATTGTATTAAAATCTATTCCACATGCTTCTTTTATTGAATCTACCATTGTTATTCTTTTCCATCCTGGTGTTAAATCTATTTCTTGACCTTGATAGTTAATTTTTGTTGTTCCTAAAACTTCTTTTGCTGTTCTTGAAAAAATTTCCTCTGTTATGTCCATCATATCATTAAAGTCTTCATATGCTGCATATAATTCTAACATTGTAAATTCTGGATTGTGTCTAATATCCATTCCTTCATTTCTGAATACTCTACCAATTTCATATACTTTGTCAAAACCACCAACTATTAATCTTTTTAAGTTAAGTTCTAATGCTATTCTTAAATACATATCTATATCTAAAGCATTATGGTGTGTTATAAATGGTTTTGCTGTAGCACCTCCAGATATTGTGTTTAGCACTGGTGTTTCTACTTCTAAATATCCTTTTTCTTCTAATATTTGTCTTACTTTACTTATTATTTTACTTCTTAAAACAAAGCTTTGTTTTACTTCTGGGTTTACTATTAAGTCTGTGTATCTTTGTCTGTATCTTAAATCTGGGTCTTTTAGTCCATGGAATTTTTCTGGAAGTGGTCTTAAAGATTTTGAAAGAAGTGTTACTTCTTTTGCATGAATTGAAATTTCCTCTGTTCTTGTTTTAAATACAAATCCTGTAATTCCAATAATATCCCCAATATCAAATGTTTTAAATGCTTTGTAACTTTCTTCGCCTAAGTCATTTATACTTACATAACTTTGTATTTTTTCGTCGCTATCTTGAATTGTACAAAATGATGCCTTTCCCATTATTCTTTTTGCTATAATTCTACCTGCTACTGTAACATCTTTTTGTTCAAATTCTTCATAATTTGCTTTTATTTGTCCTGCTGTATTTGTTCTGTTGAATTTTGTTATTTCGTATGGGTCTTTTCCTTGGTCTTGTAATTCTTTTAATTTATCTCTTCTTATTTGCATTAGATTATTTATGTCTATTTCTTCTGTTTGGTTATTTTGATTTTTATTTTCTTGCATATTAATTCTCCTTTTTATAATAAATTTTAACTTTTTATATTATATAGCAAAATGTTAAAAAAGTAAAGAAAAAATGAACCCTACTTATTAAACAAATTTTGTTTAATTTGGGTTCACTTCACACTAAACTATTAAATTTTTAATTCACGGCTTTAGAGTTCAGTTCTACTTTATATAAAGTGTGAACCTACTGCCATGGTAAGTAGAGGCAGAGGAAGGATTGGTTCTGCGGCTGCGACCGCTCGGCGAATCGGCATCGCCGTAATTGCCTCCTCTTAGAACTCGATAGCCAGGATAGTTGGCCTCTTGTGTCCATTCCAATCTATTTCCTAATATGTCATATACATTATTTATTACATCTTTATTATTTTCTCCTCCTGTTGTATTTTCTTTGTTTCTTTCAGCATTTTGCAATGTAGCTGATGGCGTATCTGTTGGTTTTTCAGTTACATCTACTCCATTATCCTGCATCCATCTCATCATTGCATCATACTGAC
>CAKPKZ010000085.1 GCA_934167435.1 uncultured Clostridia bacterium
ATGCAATACAAGATGGAATAGAGGTTTTAAAAAATAGTTTTCCAGAATTTTCTTATAAAAATAATAATTTAAATTTAGAAAATGATACTAAAAAAGTCGAATATGATTTAGATATTGGAAAAGTTATAATAGATACTAATGAAAAAGAAGAAGCAGATATAAACAATTATGCTAATTCAATTAATAGTGGAATAATAGTATTAAAAGATAAAGTTATACTAAAAAATATTTCTACACTTGGAAGTAGTGTATATAAATACGAAGATTTTTTAAGCCAAGCAGGAATAAGGGAATTTTCTAAACAGAGTTTAATAGAATATGTAAATAGCACAAAAATGATTAGAGTATATTTTAGTATATTTATAACTATTTTCATTTATAGTTTTGCTATATATTTTATTTCAATATTGTTTAATATTTTTATTATAAGCATATTTGGATATTTGACATCATTATTAACCAAAATAAAAATGAGATATGCAGCTATATTTAATCTATCAGTATATGCAATGACATTATCAATAATAATGCAAATTATATATATAACAATAAATATGTTTATAGATTTTAATATAACATATTTTCAAGTTGCGTATATTTCGGTTGCTTCAATATATTTAGTAGCAGCTATATTTATGATAAAATCTGACTTTATAAAAAAACAATTAGAACTTACTAAAATTATGGAAATACAAAAGAATATAAATAAAGAAAGTGACCAAGAGCAAAAAGAGGATAAACCAAAAGAAGATGAAAAAGAAAATAACCAAGAACAACCAAAAGATGAGGAAAACAACGATAAAAAAACAGATGGACCAGAAGAACCAGAAGGGTCACAAGCATAAATAGAAAGGATGAAAATATGAGCAAAGATAATAGAAAACAAGCAAATAAAAAGAAAATAACTTTAGTAACATTAATAATTGCTATTTTAATCATAGCATCTATTTTTATAGTTTATTTAATAAAAAATAATAACAAAGATGATGAGACTACATTAGCATATACTGATTTAATAAAAGAAATATCCTATGGGAATATTGAAAAAATTGAAATGACAGTAGGTAGTACAAGCGTAAAAGTAAAAGTAAAAAATGAAGAAAAAGAAAAAAAATCAATTGTGCCAAACACAGAAAGTTTTATGGGATTAGTTCAACAAAAAGTTGCAGAGGGAAATGAAATAGAATTAATTCAAAATCCAAAAAGTGTTATTAGTCAAATAATGGCTACAATAGTGTCAATGCTTCCTACTATTATAATGTTAGCTTTATTTATAATGATATTTAAAATGCAAGGATTAGGAGAAAAAGGTCAAGTATATGATGACACAGAAAGAAAAACTAAGATAAAATTTGACGATGTTGCAGGATTAGAAGAAGAAAAAGAAGAATTAATAGAAATAGTAGATTTTTTAAAAACACCAGAAAAATTTGCAAAAATGGGAGCAAAAATTCCTAAAGGAGTTCTTTTATATGGAAAACCAGGAACAGGAAAAACATTAATTGCAAAAGCAATAGCAGGAGAAGCAAATGTTCCTTTTATATCAATGAGTGGATCAGAATTTATAGAAATGTTTGCAGGGCTTGGAGCATCTAGAGTTAGAAAGTTATTTGATAAAGCAAGAAAATTGTCACCATGTATAGTATTTATAGATGAAATAGATGCAATTGGTTCAAGAAGAACTTCAAATAGTGGCGCAGAAACAGAAAATAACCAAACATTAAATCAGCTATTGGTTGAAATGGATGGATTTAGTTCAGAAGAAACAATAATAGTTTTAGCTGCAACAAACAGACCAGAAATGCTAGATAAAGCACTTTTAAGACCTGGAAGATTTGACAGACAAATAACAATACCAGCACCAGATTTAAAAGGAAGATTAGAAATATTAAAAATTCATAGTAAAGATAAGAAAATATCAGAAGATGTTAATTTAGAAAGCATTGCAGAAGATACAGCAGGATTTACAGGTGCAGAGCTTTCAAACATATTAAACGAAGCTGCAATAATTGCAACAAAAAATAAACATGATGATATAGAAAAAATAGATATAGAAGAAGCTGTAAAGAAAGTAACTGTTGGATTAGAAAAGAAAACAAGAAAATACTCAGAAAAAGATAAAAAATTAACAGCATACCATGAAGCAGGACATGCTGTTGTAAGCAAATACTTGCAAACACAAACAGATGTAAAAGAAATTTCAATAATACCTAGAGGAGTAGCTGGTGGGTATACAATGTATAAATCAGATGATGATAAATATTATATATCTAAAACAGAAATGCAAGAAAAGTTAATAGCTCTTTTGGGTGGTAGAGCAGCAGAAAAGTTAGTGTTAGATGATATTTCAACAGGAGCAAGCAATGATATAGAAGTAGCAACAAAAATTGCAAGAGATATGGTAACAAAATATGGTATGAGTGACACATTAGGACCAATTGATTTTCAAGGAAAAGAACCATATGAAATGCAAATGTTTGGAGAAAATATTGGGGACAAAATTGGACAAGAAGTAAAAAAACTAATAGATACAGCATATAATGATGCTATAAGTTTATTAAATGAACATAGAGATAAGTTAGATTTAATTGCAAATGCATTGTTAGAAAAAGAAAAAATAAATGAAGAAGATTTTAAAAGATTTTTTAATTAAAAGCAAGATTAATTTCTTGCTTTTTTATTATGCTTATAGTAGAATAAAAATGTTACAAAGAGAAAGGTGTGAGTTAAATTTGGAGAATGAAGAGTTACAAAAATTATCTAATATAGCAAAAAAAGTTAGAAGAGGTATTATAGAGCAAGTATATAAAGCACAATCTGGTCATCCAGGAGGTTCATTATCAATTGCAGATATCTTAACAGTTTTATATTTTAAAGAAATGAACATAGATGAAAAAAATCCTAAGTGGGAAGAAAGAGATAGATTAATATTATCAAAAGGTCATTGTTCACCGGCTTTATATAGTTGTTTAGCAAACAGAGGATTTTTTGAAAAAGAAAAATTACAAACTTTTAGAAATATAGAAAGTAAATTACAAGGACATCCAGATATGAACAAAGTGCCAGGAGTAGATATGACATCAGGTTCATTAGGCCAACGGACTATCTTGCGCAAATGGAATGGCTATTAGTGGAAAAATGGATAAAAAAGATTATAGAGTATATTGTATTTTAGGAGATGGAGAAATAGAAGAAGGCCAAGTATGGGAAGCCGCAATGGCATCAAATAAATACAAATTAGATAATTTATGTGTAATAGTTGATAACAACAATTTACAAATAGATGGAACAATAGAAGAAGTTATGAGTTCATATCCAATAGATTCAAAATTTAAAAGTTTTGGATTTGAAGTAATTAATATAGATGGAAACGATATAGAAGAAATAATTAAAGCTTTTGAGGTTGCTAAAAATGTGAAAGGAAAACCTACATGCATTATTGCAAAAACAATAAAAGGAAAAGGTGTATCATTTATGGAAAACCAAGTTGGATGGCATGGAAAAGCTCCAAATGAAGAACAATATAAAAAAGCAATGGAAGAATTGAGGGATTAATAAAATGAAAATAATATATGGAACAAGCAATTCTAAAAAAATAGAACAAGTAAAAAACTTTTTTAAAACACAAAATGTGAATTTAGAAATATTGTCATTAAAAGACATTGGATTTAATGAAGAAATAGAGGAAAATGGAGAAACAGTAGAAGAAAATTCAATGATAAAAGCTAAAGCTATAAAAGAATATTGCAATAAAAATAATATAAATGAAATAATAGTTACAGACGATACTGGACTTATGATAGATGCATTAAATGGTGCACCAGGGGTACATACTGCAAGATATGCAGGAGACCATGCACCACAAGAAGTTGCCATAAATAAACTTTTAAACGAAATGAAAGATGTAGAAGATAGCAAAAGAACTGCTCATTTTGAATGTGTTTTAACAGCAGTTCTTACAAGTGGAAAATATATAGTAGAAAAAGGTATTACTGAAGGTAAAATTGCAACAAAACCAGGAACGATGGGAAAATTAACATTTGGACCAATATTTATACCAAATGGACATGATGTGGTTATGAATGAATTAAAAGATGAAGAACTAGGTCATACACATAGAGAGTTAGCTTTTTTAAAGTTATTAGAAGATTTAAATAAATAGGAGAGAAGTGATTTTATGAACATATATAAAAAAGTAGCTACTAGAAAAAGTTATGGAGAAGCTTTACTACAATTAGGAAAAGAAAATCAAAATGTAGTTGTATTAGATGCAGACTTAGCAGGTGCAACAAAAACAGATATGTTTGCAAAACAATTTCCAAATAGATTTTTTGATATGGGAATTGCAGAAGCAAATATGATGGCAACAGCAGCAGGTTTTGCAACTTGTGGTAAAATACCATATGCAAGTACATTTGCAGTATTTGCAGCAGGAAGAGCATATGACCAAATTAGAAATAGCATATGCTATCCGAATTTAAATGTAAAAATATGTGCTACACACTGTGGCGTTACAGTAGGAGAAGATGGAGCAACTCATCAAATGATAGAAGATTTATCATTAATGAGAACATTACCCAATATGACTGTAATGTCAACATCAGATGATACTCAAACAAAATGGGCTGTTAAAGAAATTTCTAAAATACAAGGACCTGTATATTTAAGACTTGCACGTTTAGCAACACCTTTAATTTATGATGAAAACCAGAAATTTGAAATAGGTAAAATGGTACAAATTGGGGAAGGAACAGACGCAAGTATTTTTGCTACAGGAGTGACAGTTTCAGAGGCAATAAAAGCACAAGAAGAATTAAAAAAAGAAGGAATAAATATTAGAGTAATAGATGTTCATACAATAAAACCAATAGATCAACAAATGATTATAAAATGTGCAAAAGAAACAAAAAAATTAATATCTATAGAAGACCATAATATAATTGGAGGACTTGGAAGCGCAATTTCGGAAGTTCTTACTGAACAATATCCTACAAAATTAACAAGACTTGGAATAAAAGATACATTTGGAAAATCTGGAAAGGCAGAAGAGTTAATGAAATATTTTGGAATAACTAAAGATGACATAAAAAAAGAATTGTAAATTTTGTGTGAAAAATACAATATAAAGAAAAACAAAGTAAAATGATAGAAAATGTAAAAAAACCAACATTTTCTATCGTTTTTTTGTATTAAAAGTATTGCAAAAAAAATACTTTATTGATATTATTAAATAGAGTAAAAATATTGTAATTGAAATATCAAGGAGAAATAAATATGATAGAATTTAGAAATGTATCAAAAACATATGATACAGGAACAAAAGCAGTAAAAAATGCTAATTTTATAATAGAAAAAGGAGAATTTGCATTTTTAGTAGGTTCTTCAGGAAGTGGAAAATCTACACTTATAAAATTAATATTAAAAGAAGAGGAACCAACATCTGGAAATATAATTATAAACGGAAAAGATACAACTTTTTTAAAACAAAGTAGAGTACCATACTTAAGAAGAAGTATGGGAGTTGTATTTCAAGACTTTAGACTTTTACCAGATAAGACAGTATATGACAATGTAGCATATGCAATGTATATTGTAAGAGCAACACCACGCCATATAAGAAGACAAGTACCAATGATACTTTCACTAGTTGGTTTAAGTGGAAAAGCTAAAATGTATCCAAATGAATTATCAGGAGGAGAACAACAAAGAGTAGCTTTAGCAAGAGCACTAGTAAACAACCCTTCAATGCTTATTGCAGACGAACCAACAGGAAACTTAGACCCAGATACAGCATGGGAAATAATGGGACTTTTAAATGAAATAAATATGAGAGGAACTACAGTAGTAGTTGCAACACATGCTAAAGATATAGTAGATAAAATGAAAAAAAGAGTTATACATATAGACAAAGGCGATATAGTAAGAGATGATAAAAAAGGTGGGTATGATTGTGAAATATAATATTTTGGGTTATTTAATTGGAGAAGGATTTGGAAATGTATTTAAAAACAAAAAATCTACTGGAGCATCACTTATGATAATGTGTGCTACCATGATAATTTTTGGAATATTCTTAATTCTTAGTCAAAATATAAATCATTTTGTAAAAGAGGTAGAATCTGCACAGGGAATACAAGTATATGTAAAAAATGAAGCAACAGATGAACAAGTAAAAGAAGTAGGAGAAAAAATAAGACAATTATCTGGTGTAAACTCTGCAGTATATGTTTCTAAAGAAGATGCATTAAATCAAATGAAAGAAAAATTTGGAGACAAAAAAGACTTATTAGCAGGATATGAAGAAAATAATATATTTCCATCATCTTATATTGTTACATTAACAGATTTAAAGCTAAGCAAGGAAGTTCAAGAACAAATAAATCAAATGGATAATATTAAAAAAATAACAAGTAAAGATGAAACAGTTTCAACATTAATAAACTTAGCAAATGGAATAAAAATCGTTACTGGTATAATATTAATTTTACTTGTAGTAATATCAACATTTATAATTGCTAACACTATAAAACTTACAGTTCATGCAAGAAGAAAAGAAATATCTATAATGAAATATGTAGGAGCAACAAATGGATTTATTAGATGGCCTTTTATAGTAGAAGGTATGATAATAGGAATTATTGCAAGTTTAATATCTATTGTAATAGTAGGAGGAGCATATAGTTTATTGGCAGATCAATTAGTAAATTCACAATTTATGCAAGTAATAAATATGAGTTTAGTAAGCTTTGCAGATATGTTTAATTCAATAATATTTGTATATATGTTACTTGGAATAGGAATTGGTGTA
>CAKPKZ010000086.1 GCA_934167435.1 uncultured Clostridia bacterium
GTGTTACTGCTCCCAGAAACAAAGAACTTATTAGAGTATTTAAAGATGTAGATTTAATTGAAAATATAGGTTCTGGAGTTTTAAGAATTTTAGATGCTTATGATAAAAGTTGTTTTAAATTTATGGATCATTTTTTAAGAGTTTCTTTTAAATATAAAGAAAATCCTTTTGAATATGACCAAAAAATTGACCAAGAAAATAACCAAAACGAATTAAATACAATACAAAATAAAATTCTTAATTTGATTAAACAAAACCCAAAAATAACTCAAATGGAAATTTCTAAAATATTAGGTGTTTCAAGAGAAAAAGTTAAATATAATATTGCAATTCTAAAGGTTAACAATATACTTGAAAGAATTGGTTCAAACAAAATTGGAGAATGGAAAATATTAAAATAATTTATTGGTTAAAAATTGACCAATAAATTGACCAATAAAATTTTGACAGAAAATATCAAATATAATATAATATTTTTAATAATAAAAAAAGGAGAACTTTTATATGGAAAATAATGATTTAAAAGAAAGAAACATAAATGATATTATTTCTATGGCAAATGAAGGAAATGTAGATGCAATGAATGAATTAGGAGTTAGATATATTAATGGAGAAGGTGTTGAAAAAGACGAGAAAAAAGCTTTTGAACTTTTTAATAGTGCTAGTAAAAAAAATTGCATCAAGGCTAAATTTAATCTAGCGATGTGTTATTATAATGGTAATGGTATAGAACAAAATGATACCGTTTCTTTCAATATTTTGAAAGAACTTGCAGAAAAATATAATCATGCAAGAAGTTACTATTATCTAGGAGAATTCTATTTCTTTGGTGGACCGGTTGAAATTGATTATGAGAAATCATTCTTCTATTATAATGAAGCCCTAAAAATAAATCCAAAATATTTGAAGGCAAAATTATGCATAGCTTATGCTTATTATTCTGGAAAAGGAATAGAGAAAAATTATGAAATAGCATTTAATATGTTTAAAGAATTAGCTGAAGAAAATAAGTTTGTAGATGCTTATTTCTATTTAGGAGAATTTTATTATTTAGGTAGAGTGGTTCAAAAAGATTATAAAAAAGCAATAGAATATTTCAATGAAGCATTAAATTATAGTAAAAATGTATATGGCTCAAAGTATTATTTAGGTGAAATGTATATGTTTGGTAAAGGTGTCAATGCTGATTATCAAAAAGCTAAAATGTATTTTGAAGATATATTAAATGAAAAATATGATGATGCTTATTATAAATTAGCATTAATTAATTCAGGAGATTTTGGAATACAAAAAAATGAAGAAAAAGCTAAAAAATACTTTAATAAAATCGAATTTGACTTATGTATGGCAATGATATATTATGTTATTGCAGTAAAACCTGAGGAGGAACAAAATTTAGATGAAATTTTAAAATTGTTAGATTCAGAAATGGAAGTTGTAAAACAAACTATTGTACAATTTCCACTTAATCATCCTGCAAAAATATATCATGATAGACTATATTATTTAAAAGATGAAGAATATAATGATATTGTAGAAAGATTAAAAAATAAAATCAAAATATGTAAAAAAGAAAAAAATTTAAAAGATGCTATAATGGCTTTAAGTTCTGATAGTGATGTTATTGATTTAGTAAGATGTATTGTAGGGTACACAGATTCGCTAAAAAATGATAATAATGAAAGCAACTTTGAAAATAATAAAAAAACTATTTTGAAATTTTATAGAAATTATTGTATTGAAGATGAAGAAACGGCACAATTAATGACATACGACAAAACAGAAAAAGATTTTTATATTGAAAAAGATACAATATTAAATATAGAAGGCAATAATTGTAACACTAAAATAACAATAAAAAATATATCTAATAAATTTGTTGAATTAGAAATTGAAGATAGTCATATTTTAACAATGGAAAGCATTAATGAAGGTATTGTTAATGTAAAAATTGAAAAAGGGAAAATGTATGAATATTATTTACCTTCTGCATATGCGTTAACAATTAAAATAATGTCAGAATATACAGATAAAAATATAAGAAAATTAACAATACATAATGGAAATTATTTAGCAGGAGAACTAATTGAACTTGAAAGATTTAATGATATATTAAAATGTAACTATAAACAATCACAAAATATATTTTCTGGTAATCCTAAAGAAGAAAATAAATATTGTGAAATGTCAAAAGAAGATAATGAATATATAATTACATTGATCGAAAAAATTAATTTTGATGAAAAAGTTTCCGATGATGATTATTTAGAAGGCGGAGGTGCCGGAAATTTAAGTATAGAATATGAAGATGGTACAACCTTAATTAAAGAATTTGGTTCATATATGCCAAAAGATATTAATGAATTATATCGAGCTATAATAAACAAATTAAATTCTTCTGATAGCATAAATAAATAATAATTAAAAATGGAGTGATAGCACAAACTACCACTCCATTTCTGTATATTCCTGTTCTTCCTCATATTCAATTTGTTTTTCTGGATCAAGATAAATATCATTTTCAAATTCAAAATCTCTAATAAATTCTTCTTCAGAAGAAACTGAAAACTTATTACATACCCAATGTATGAATTTATCTACTGTTTTTTGAAATGTATTTATTACTTTTCGTAAAAAACTATTTTCTTTTTCTAACTCATAGATTTCATCTATATATTTACTTTCAACTTTTTGTATTTCTTCTTTTAGTTTAATAGAATAGTCATTTTCAATATTTTTGCACTTTTCTTTTAGTTCTCGATTTTCACACATTATAGATTTTCTTTCTTTTTCATATTTTGAAGCTCTTTCAACAGTATTAACTTGATTTTGTAGTGTCAAATAAAGCAAAGAGATTTGTTCTTGTTGTTCTTTAATCATATTATCTCTTGGCTGTACAACTAATTCTTGTATTTTTTCATCTCTATTTCGCACTAACTTTCCACAACTCTTAATATCAGGTGTTTCTGGTAATTCTAGTTTAATATCTTTAAGAACTGTTTTAGTATTTTCAAAATTTGTAATTTTCTTATAATCTTCAACAGATAAATGTACTCTTTCACTAGAATTTCCTCTTTCTAAATTAAAGCCATTTGCAGTTATATAAGAGTGGAAAGCATTTTGTAATTGAATGTAACTATCTTTAGCTTTCCAAAATTCACTACAAGCAATTTTATCTATGTTATTACCTTTCTTATCTGTAGTATGAACTACTGGAATAAAAACTAAATGCATATGTGGAGTTTCCTCGTCCATATGCACTTTTGCAGATAAAATATATTGTTCGCCTAAATTTTTGTATTCGCATACAAATTTGTAAGCAGTTTCAAAATATCTTTTAGTTTCATTTTCTCCAATTGTTTCGAAGAAGGTTTTATCAGATGTAATTATATATTCACAAATAATATTACTAACTGTTTTTATTTGACCTTTTAAATTATATTCTTTTCGGATTCTATCAAATTCTTTTTCATAAGTAAATTCAGTATCTTTTAATGAATAATTCAAATAGGATTTTTCTTTATCAATATTCTTATTAGAATAGTTTTTATTTTTTCTTTCATTATGGCGATAGATACCTTTTAAATTTTCTCTTTTGTATTTTGCATTTCTAATTATTGCATAACTCATATATAAATTTCTCCATTTCTAGCACAGCTAAACAACACTATGCTGGTTAAATTTTTCTCATTTTTAAATTGTGTTGTAACACACTACGACACTTTTTTACCCTTATCGGAAAAAGTGTCAGTGTGGTAGGGACACCCTACACCCGTTTTACCTAAATTTGCTTATTGCAATTTAGGTAAAAAAATAGCAACACAAAAATTGATAACCAATTTTTACATTGCTATTTTCACAAAAGCATTACTGCTTTTGTAATTTGCTAAAGTCATTACACATTAGCATATAAGCCGTTTAAAAATTCAGGAGAATAATCTCTACCAGAATATTTCATTGAATTTTTATTAGCTTTATTTATTTTATTAGTATTGATTGGTCGGAAATTTTCCGATTCGGTAATCGTAGAATCTCTGTTTATATAATCGTAATTTTTACGATTATGTGATATTGCTATATTTTGGTGTTGTATTTTTGCAACATATATAAGTTTAGGTTTGCTAAAACCTTGTTTCTTTTCATATATTAAATTAACATCTGATAATTGTTTAAATGCTTTAGTAACAGTTTTATCAGATAGATTTAATTTATCTTGAACTTCTTTTCTAGTAAATATCAAATAAACATTTTCATTTTCATCATGCCAATTATTTTTTATAGATAAAGATAATCTATCTAATAGAAAACCATATAACAATTTACTATCAGAATTTAAGGCATTTTTATATAATGGATTTATAAATAATTCCTGTGGTATTTGATAATATTTATGGTTTAAAGTTTCATTAACTTTATAAAAATTAAAATCTTGCATATATTTTCCTTTCCTTCGCACGACAATCGATTTTGTGGCGAAAAATTAGAACAGGTAATAAACTATGCCTGCTCGTTTTGAATTTTAAATATGCAAAATTTGATTTTAAATAAATTTAAGATTTTTTAAGAATAAATACTGTTTAAAATTTTCTAACAGATTTCTAACAAAACTTGAAAAAATTATGTTAGATTTATATAAATTTTCAATAGTTTATGTTACAATAAAAACAAGCGAAATAGTTTGAAATAATAGTGTTTTGAGTACAAAAATAACAGGATAAAAAAGTATTATTCATCACTAACCATTAAAATGATAGAATAACTTAAAATCCTGCGGTTGAATAAACCGTGCCGGTTCGATTCCGGCCATCTGCACCAAACATTTACGATTTTCTAGGAAAATTTAGAGAAATCATAAAAAATAGAAGATCGTTAAAAAACACTTATCAAGATACTTTGATAGGTGTTTTTCTTTTTCTAAAATTTCTGCCACTTTCTCAAAAATAATTAAATTTCGTTCCAAATTAAAGTTCCAAATTTTTTTAGTATTTATTTCATATTGAGTTCGGAAAGGACAAAATATGGAAAATGAATTTAAATTTATAAATCAAAAGGAAATTTACCAATATAAATTTTATATGATACCAAAAGAGCTTTTTGTAAATAAGAGATATACTTCCCTATCTCCAGCTGCAATATTGCTTTATGGTATATTATTAGACCGATTAACACTATCTATTAAAAATAATTGGATAGATAAAAATGGAAATGTGTATTTGATTTTTACTAGAAAAGAAATACAAAGATTATTGCATATTTCTGATAAAACCTGTACAAAAGTATTTAAAGAATTAGTAGATGCTAAATTGCTATTAGAAAAGAGTCAAGGAAAAGCAAAGCCAAAATTGCTATATCCTGCTCAAATGACACATGATGTCAAGTTTGATAATTTGAATCGTAAAAATTACGATTCACAACCAGAAAATTTTACAACTCATGAATCGGAAAATTTACGACCTAACTATACAGATAACAAATATACTAATAAAAATAAACAAAATTCTTGGCACTATGAAAATGAAAGACATTATAGTGAAGAGTTTTTAAATAGCTTATATGCTAATTTAATTGATTAAAGGAGGATTTTAAAAATGGATGAAAGATATGATGAAAAAGGAAATTTAAAAGAAAGTTTTATAGACAATAGAACAGGAATTGAATATAACCTAGTTGGAGATTATTATCTTCCTAATCTTGTACTAGAAGTTGAAGAAAAAGTGATATTAAATAAATATGGATTACTAAGATTAAATTATTTAAAAGGACATAAAAAAGCTGACTATATAATAATGTTTATGAATAAAACTCTAAATAAACACTTGAAAGAAGTACAAGAAACTGCTAAAGCAAGAGTTGATACACTTATAAAGGAATTTGCAAAACAAGACAATATTAATGAAGAATTAAAAGCTAAAAATCAATTAGAGTGGGTACAAATGATGAATAATTGCAAAAATAGAGCTGAAGAAATTGTTTTTAGTGAATTAATATATTCTTAAAATAATCACGTAATATTTGAAAATTATAATTTAGAAATATTAGCAAAAGGCTATGAAAAGTTAAGAATTTGTGATATAACATATATAATATTTGGATTAAACACAAATATTATTCTATGAATAGAAAGGAAAAATAAAATGGATTTAATATGTAAAATAACAGATAAAGATATTGGAGAGAAGATAACTAATATGGAAAATCCAAAATTGCGACTAGGTGCAAGAGGAATTGTTATAAGAAATGATGGTAAAATTGCAATATTTAATAAAAGCAACAAGAATGAATATAAATTACCTGGTGGTGGTTTGGAAGGGGACGAGAAACCAGAAGAAGCATTTAAAAGAGAGGTTTTAGAAGAAACTGGATGCGAAGTAGAAATCATAGCTAATATGGGAACAACTGAAGAATATAAATCACAGAATAACTTTAAACAAATTTCTTATGTTTTTATTGGAAAAGTAGTAAAAGATACACAACATTTAAATGTTACTAAAAAGGAGCAAGATGAGGGAGCAAAATTATTATGGGAAGAACCTAATAAGGCATTAGAACTTATAAAGGGATGTTATAATAAATTAATTGCTTCAAACTATGAAACAGTATATAGTACGAAATTTATAGTGTTAAGAGATAGTAAAATTTTAGAGAAATATATAGAATCAAATATAAAATAGCATAAATTTGTAAAAGTAATTTTAAGGAGAGAACAATGAACACATTGACTAGACAGTCTACATCTGA
>CAKPKZ010000087.1 GCA_934167435.1 uncultured Clostridia bacterium
GTTCTTGCTTGGTCTGCTATTGCTCTTGTTATAGCTTGTCTTATCCACCATGTTGCATATGTGCTAAATTTAAAGCCTTTAGTATAGTCAAATTTTTCTACTGCTTTTATTAATCCCATATTTCCTTCTTGAATTAAATCTAAAAATAGCATTCCTCTACCAACATATTTTTTGGCAATACTAACAACTAATCTTAAATTTGACTCTGCTAATTTTTGCTTTGCTTCTTCTGCATCTTCCTCGCTTGCATTTTCTCCTTCTTTTAATATTCTTTTTGCAAGCTCTAGTTCTTGGTCATATGTTAGCAGTGGAATTCTACCAATTTCCCTTAAATACATTCTTACTGGGTCATCTACATTTATTCCTTCATAACTTGTTTCTGTTATTTCATCTAATTTTAAATTTTCAACCTCTTTTAAGTCTTCTATATCTGGCTCTTCATCAAAATCATCATCTTTTAGTATATTAACTCCCATTTCTTCAAATGCATCAAATACTTTGTCTATTTGGTCTGGATTAACATCATCTAATTCTTTTGCCAAATCTTCATATGTCATTTTTCCGTTTTCTTTTGCTTTTTTTAAAATATCTTTTACTTTTTCTTGTTCTATTATTTTACCATCTAATTTTTCTTTTTTTTCTGACATTTATATTTTCACCTCTACCTAATTTTAGCTAATCTTATAATTAAATCACTTAGCTCTTTTTCTAAATTTTTCTTTTCCTCAAGAAGTGGATTTTCATCTAGCAATTCTAAAATTTCTAATTTTCTCTCATTGAGTTTTTCCTTTTCATAACTTTGTAATATATCATCAATTGCTTTTTCATAATTTTGAATCTCTAAATCGTCTACCATTATACTTGTAATATGATTTTGTTCTTCTTCTGATAGCATGTCTATAATACTGTTAATATTACTATTTCCTTTTTCAAATTCTTCATACAGTTTTTTAAATATTTTACGGTTTAAATCATATTTTAAATCGTCTGGTTTTATGTTTTGCTTTATAATTTGAAAAATATTTAAATTACCTGTTAGTAATAAAGATAAAATTGTATTTTCTCTATTTTTTATTGCCTCAGAAACTTCTTTTTCTTCTTTAATTTTTTTCAACACTGGTTTAGTTTTTTCTAATATTTTTTCTCCTTTTGAATTAGAATATGTTAGTTTGTTAACTTCTGCATATATTGCTTCTTGAGAAATATCATATGTTTGAGCAATTTTTTCTATATAAACTTCTTTTTCTATTGTGTTGTCTATGTTTGAAATTAATTTAGCTATTTCGTTTAAAAACTTTATTTTATCTGTTGCATTTTCTAAATTTAAGTTTTGTTTTAATATTTTTGCTTTAAATTCTATTATAGAAATGGCTTTATCCATTAAGTTATTAAACCTTGCATTTCCATATTTTATAACATATTCATCTGGATCTTTAGCACCTTCCATTTGTAAAATTCTTATGTCACATCCCATGTTTTTTAGTATTTCTACTGATCTTATTATTGCTGTTTGACCTGCTCCGTCTGAGTCAAATCCTAAAATTATTTGTTCTGAATTTTTTCTTAATAACCATCCTTGCTGTTGGGTAAGTGCTGTTCCTAGTGCTCCAACTACATTTGTTATTCCTCTTTGGTGTAAAGATATAACATCCATATAGCCTTCTACTATAAGTATTTTCTTTAGTTCTCCTTTTTTGGCTACATTTAGTCCAAATAAATTTCTTCCTTTACTGTATACAATATTTTCTGGTGAATTTATGTATTTTGGTTTGGAGTCATCTAACACTCTTCCTCCAAATGCTATAACTCTTCCTCTTGCATCACATATTGGAAACATTAGCCTATTTCTATATCTATCTATGTATCTACCATTATCATTTTTATTTACTAATCCTGTTTCTAATATTTCTTTTTCCTGAAATCCTTGCTTGTGCAATGCTTGATATAACTCATCAAATTTACCTGAAAAACCTATTTTAAATGATTTTAATATTTCGTTACTTAGTTTTCTTTTTTTAACATATTCCTGTGCTATTTTGGCCTCTGGTTTGTATAAGTTTTGATGATAAAATTCTGCTGCAAATTCATTTACTTTTAATACTTTGGCTTTTAATTCTTCTTTTGCAGAATCTACACTGTTTTCTATTGTTGGTAATTGTATATTTGCTTTTTGTGCTAACATTTGAACAGCCTCTATAAAGGTTATTCCTTCTATTTTGGTTAAAAATGTATATACATTACCGCCAACTCCACATCCAAAGCAATGGAATATTTGTTTATCTGGTGAGACAGAAAAAGAAGGTGATTTTTCATTATGAAATGGGCATAGTCCAAAGAAATTTCGTCCGCTTCTTTTTAAATGTACATATTGTGAAATTACATCTACTATATCATTTGACTGTCTTACTTCTTCTAATATTTCTTCACTATACCTCAATTTTTCTCCTCTCTTTCATAATAATATCGCATAATTATATTATTCGACGTATTTTACATAAATCCTTCTTAATAATAAAAAAAGTATAAAACTTTACATTATTTTGTAAAGTTTTTATACTTTTTTGTCTATTTATATTAATCTATTTATTGCACCTTTAGCTCCAAACACACATGGGCTTTTGCATTTCCACCCCGGAAATGTACAACGTGCTCCTTTGGAATATGGTAGTAAATAGTTATATACGTCTTCATTTGTTTGCTTTGTATAATTTAAATACTTATTCATTGTTTCTATTGTTTGCTCCATTATTTCTAATTGTGCAGCTCCACAAATACGTTCTGTACATTTTAAAACAAAGTTTTCTACTGTTCCTCTTTCGTTTATTTTTAATAACATACCTTGTGGATAATATTCTTCTAATGATGAAATATCTTTTATCCATTCTTTTTCTAAATTTGTATTTCTTATTACTGGTGGTATGTAATATTTAGGAGTTTCTAGCAAACTAACTTCATAGTAAAGTGTTCTATGTCTTTGAGCTTGTGCAAGTTCTGCAAAACTTGCCTCGTATGTTGTACAATAATTTTCTCCAAATTCTTCTTTTCTATTTTTTCTTTTGGCAAAGAATGATAGCTCTCTTTTTTTCATGTCTGCATCTAAACCTTCTATTTTTAAGTCTGGTAAAGCTTTTATAAATTCTTTAAATACATCTTTTAATTTTATATCAAATTTACTGTTTTTTTCTTCGTTATTTATATAATTTTCAAAAAAATGAATTATATAGTTTAGTTGTCCAAAGTTTACTGTATATTCCATTACTGTTGCTGGCGTAAATACACTTATTAAATATCTTGCATTTTCTTGTGCTAACTTTTGAACTCTTTTCTCTTCTATATTTGGATATTTTTTGCTTATTTCTTTTTTATAAATTTCTATCCATTTTTCATATAAATTTTTTTCTTCTTCAGATGGATCCATTTTTGTATATCTTGCTGACTTTTCAGAGGTATTGTACATTTTTTCGTTATTTAATATCATTGCTAATATTTTTGGTATTCCTTCTAAGCTTAGATTATATGTAGGATGGTTAAATACACTGTGATGTCCAGATTTTAAAGTCATATTTGATCTTTTTACTGTTTTTTCATCTGGCTCATTAAATAAAGTTTCTAATGTATCTGGCAAATAACATATTCCAGCTGATTTACCTGAAAAGTTTAGTGCTTCTTGCTTTGTTAATTCATATCCTACTTTAGTAGATGCTATAATATTTATTTTCATATTTTATTCCTCCCATTTTGGTACATATTCTTCTTCGTGTTCTCCTAAGTCTTGCATATACCCATTTTTAAAATTTAATTTGTATACATAGTTTTCTATTTTTTTGTATTCTTCTTTTGTTAATTTTCTGTTTAATTTTTCCACATTTTTAGCCATGTATGTAGGAAAATATTGTGCCATAATACTTACATATACATCCTCACTAATATTTTCTTTTATCCACTTTAAAACTATTTTACTATTTAATATATTGTTTGGCAATATTAAATGTCTTATTATTACACCCTTTTTTATAACGCCTTTTTCATTAAATTTAGGAGCTCCTACTTGTCTATACATTTCTTTTATTGCTGTTTTTGCAATTTCGAAGTAATTTTCTACTTTGGAATATTGCTTAGCTATTTTGTTATTTGCATATTTTAAATCTGGTAAATATATGTCTATATATCCTTCTAGCAATTTTAGTGTCTTTACTTCTTCATAGCCATTTGTATTGTATACTATTGGTATATGTAATCCATTTTTTCTTGCAATTTTAATTGCTTCTATAATTTGTGGCACATAACTTGTTGGAGTTACTAAATTAATATTCTCTACATTTTTTTCTTGTTGCTTTATAAATATATTTGCAAGTTCATTTATTGATATTTCTTTTCCTTTTCCGCATTTGACTTATTTCGTAATTTTGGCAATAAACACAATTCATATTACAATTAGAAAAAAATACTGTTCCCGATCCATTTTTGCCACTTATACATGGTTCTTCAAAATCGTGTATTGAGTATAACCCTATTTTTACTGTATCTTTTGATTTACATCTTCCTATTTGATTTTTATTTCTATTTATTTTGCACTTATGTGGACATATTGTACACTCGTTTAATAATTCTATCATTTTACCCATCTACTTTTTCAACATATATTTGTTCATTTTTATATTTTAATGTAATTTTTTTGGTTGTGAATTTTTCCATATTATTTTTTAATACTTCTATTGTTTTTCTTTCTACTTCGTTTGTATCTAATGTTGCAATAATTTCTTCTTTTAAGTTTTTTACCAATACTTCATTTTGCTCGTATTTTGAATAATCTTCTAAATATTCTAATATTTCTACTTCATATCCATTTTTAATTTTTGTAATTTTGTTTACAAAAAAGTTATCATCATTTTCATCTGTTTGTGTTTCACTTGCTATATATTTATTATCCTCTTTATTATATTTAAAGATTTCTGTTCCTTCTTTTGGATATTCTTTAGTTAATTTTTCTCCAAATAATTCTGTTTGTTTGTTTTTTATTTGGTCATATGATAATTCATATTCTTCCGAATTCTTTTTTACTACTTCCCATACCCATTTTTCTGGTGCTTCATTGATACTGTTAAATTTAGGTAATGCTTCATCTGTTACTTCTTTCCAACAATATATTTTTGATATATATTCTTCTATTTTATTTACATCTTCTATTTTTATTTGATTATTTACTACTATTACATATTTATATATTGCCATTGATATAAATATTATTAATAGTACTATTATTATTGCAATCATCTTTTTCATTTAATAAGCCTCCTACTAATTACTATAATTGCTTATTTAGATGATTCTATCACATGAATTTTTAAATATCAATACATTTTTACTCCATTTATATGTATAAATCTAATTTTTTTAAATGTATATTCTGAAATTGGTTTATTGTACAAATCTATTGTGTGTGTTGCAACATATATATTTTCTAAATTATTTGGATTTTGTATATTTATAATAACTAATGTATGTCCAAAGGTTTTTCCATCGAATGATAATTGAGCTATATCTCCAATTTCAATATTTTGCTGAGCAACATTTATTCCATATGGTCCAACAGATTTATTGTTAATTAAAAAATTGTACAAAAACTCTACTCCACTCCATGATGGTGATTTTCTATTTCCGTCAATATAATACCAACCATTATTTAGGTTGTAATTCATTATTTTGCTTCCTGCATGTATGCATTGCGAGGCAAAACTTGTGCAGTCTCCTCCCACATTGTCAAAATTATAATATACTGGGTTTCTGGCTAATGCCCATTTGCTTGCGTATTCTAACACTTTTTGCCTGTTATATTTTATTTTTTTCATGTTTTTCTCCTAATTTTTTTATATTATTAATATTCAGGTTTTATTTTTTTGTTACTTTTGTAAAGAAAAAAACTAGTTAAATTTCTCATTTTTATTTGAGAATTTTTAACTAGTTCTTATACAATTTATGTTGTTTTATTTTACTAAAAATACCTGTGAAACAGATGCCGATGCACCATTATTTGCTCCAAATTCTATAATACTTTCATCATCCATATCTTTTAATTCCATCTCTTTTACCAAAAATTCTGAATCCGTAAATATTTTACCTTTATTTTCTAATAATGAGATATAAGCCGCATAAGGCTCATTAGTTTCTGAAATACTAGTAAACACAAATATTACTTTTGAAAAGCCACTTATTTTTATTTTGTTTTTTGTTTGTAAATGATATCCAAACCAAACTCCGCTTGTTTTACAATTTAATGTCTCTGTAATAGATGTCTCTCCTGGTCCAGAATCAGTTCCTACAGTTATGTTTTGTTCCCATCCTCCTGTTAAACTCTCACATATATCGCCTTTATTGAACAAATATGTTCTAGCATTTTCTGGATAAATTTCCTCAAGCGTAACCTTTGCATTTATTTCATCACTTTCTTTATATTTTTCACCAACATATACTCTAACTTTTATTTTATATTCTTTATTATAATCTAAATTTTCAAAAATATGGTTCATATCTGTTGTTCTAATTCCATGAATTACACCATCTATATAATATTCAAACATAACATTTGTATCACTAGAATACTCAGTTTCAACATTTACTTTTATTTTATCAATT
>CAKPKZ010000088.1 GCA_934167435.1 uncultured Clostridia bacterium
TGAAATGACATTGTTTGATAACAATTATGATATTGACTTAATTGTAGAAAATGATGAAAATGAGGAAGAAAGCATTTCTGAAAAGCCAAAAAATACGTATATGAAATTTATGGAGGAACAAGTAAGAATAAGATCAGAAGTTGAAAAAATAATTACAGATAAGTATAGTTTTGTAGATAAGTCAGAAATTTTCAATAGTAGACCATTGAGCATTAATTTTGAACTAAGTGGAATCGCAAAATTAACATGTTCAATAGGCAGTGAAGGCAGTGAAATAATTGAATTTGAACTCCTTCCACAGGTAAAATTCAGCAAAGTACTATAATCCAAATCTTAAGATATATGTAAGAAAGGAATTTGTAATTATGGAAATAAATTATAAAGGAGTTCTATGCAGATTAGGAACATATAGAGTAAATGGAGAAGATAAACCAATATTATATTATATTTCTTCTCCAGATGATGAAACTATGTATAAAGCTGGATTCGAAGAATTGCATTATGGATTATGGGGAAAAATATTAACAGATGAAGAATACAATGAAATTACTAAAAGAGAGGAAGAAAGATAAATGGAAAAAGTTTTTAAAGATGAGTTTATGGAAATACAAACAGGAATGGTATCACTTTGTTTAGAGGCTCTTGAAGATGTAAATATAAAAGTGGACAAAGTGTATATATATGCTTTTTGTGATGAACATGAGACATTTTTTAATACATTTTTTGAATATAATTCACAAATTGTATCTTTTAACAAACTAGGAGTATCTGATGATATAATAAATCAAGTTTTTTATTTAGGAATGGATGATACTGAAAAGATAGTTGATTTATGTAATGAATATAATAGATAGGCACCAATTCAATATAAATTAATATATGACATAAATACGAAAAGTTTTGATTCTAACTATGATTATGAGAATCTCGAAAATACAGAATTAGGCTGTGCAGGAGCTTTTATTGAATGGGAAAATGAAGTAAAAAATAATCTTAAATAATTGGAAGGAGTCTGTAATGACAGCAGAAGAATTTGTTAATAATTGTTATAAAGAAAAACAAGAAATGTTAAAAATATATTTTGATGCCCAAAAGGAGACACAAGTAGGAAATCAAATAAGAAGCATTATTTCAAAAGGTATATCAAATGATGAGATAAAGAAATTACTAGATTCGGTTATGAACGAAGTGTTCTATACTATTTTACTGGGATTAGATGGAGAAACATCATTGGGAGATATACAAATGCAATATAAATTATATGATGAAAATGATAATTTGTTAGATGGAATAGGAAGTTGTGCTTATGATGAATTTATGAATTAAGACTAATAATAAAAATTGAAAGGTGTGATATCGAATGAATTACAAGTTTTATTTAATAGAAGATAATAGATTATTTTGTGTAGTCAACAATCAAACTTTTGAACTTATTAATAATAAATGGAGTAATTCTAGTAATAATGAAATAATGGACAGAATACTGGGATATGATTCAAGTGAACCATTTGATTCACCATACGCTATAGGTAATATGGAAACAATGTGTGCTCTTAAAGAATTAACACGAGAACAAGTTATTGAAGAATATGGAGTAACGGTCATTGAAAAATTAAAAGATTGTTTTACAAGGGGATTAATTGATAAGCTAAGTGCTGAAATGAAAGAGATATTGGAAAAAGAACTAGAAGCTGGAAATGAAATTGTTGAAACATATCAAGGTGGATTTACTAATGTTTCTGCAGAGCATATTTTTATATTCCTGAAATATCCATTTAAAACAAAAATACAAAATAATTTAAACGGAATTATTTATAAAGAAATAAACGATAGACATTATTGGAAAGCTGAATATACGGATGAGAAAAATCATCAAACGTTAGCTTGTAACTTTTAGAAAAATGGAGAATTAGAGGTATGTGAACATATGTATAATGAATTGGTCAAAAGTGGGAAAAAATGAAAAGTGAAGTTTGTAAATTTTGTAATAAAAAATTTGATGTAAGAATAATTTGGAGGATAACAATATGGAATTAAAAGTGAAACTAAACAATGATTCTTTAGATGAATTTAAGGAAAAAATAGGTGATGCATTAGATATATTAAATCATGGAACAGAGTCAAGTTATCAAGAAATGACAACGGAGGGATTTATTGACTGGGCATGTGATTTATGGTGGATACCAGATGAAGAAATAGAAATTGAAATTACTGGTTCAATATCAGCATTAGGTATAGAATTACTAAATGAGATATGTGATTTTTGGAAAAATGATGCTGAAACAGTAATAGCAGATGGTAAAAAGAAAATAATTACTTTTACTATCAAGAATAATAAAGAAAAATTAAATATAGAAAACACAGAAACAATAATTCACTTGCATTCGAGGATAATACAAACAAATTAATATTATGTATATGGGATGGAATGGATTGGAGAGATGAGGGAAAACATATATTATTATTGCAATCTAAATTAAATAATTATATTAGATATATAGATACAAAGCAATATTCTGAAAAATACCCTAATACTAATAATATAGAAATAAAAATTGGATTTCTTTTTAAAGAACCTCAGATTTGCAATGACTTTATTGAAAAAGTGGTAAAACCAAAGATAGCAGAATTATTTAATAATGTTGACATTATAGTAGAACATGGAACAAAAGAGTAAAAAAATTAAAAGAGGAGAAATAGCTTATGAACAAAATTCTAAGTGAAATAAAAGAAATAATTAAACAGAACATAAACGAATATTTACCAGAGGTAAAACCAAGTGATTTAGAAGAAGATGGCACAGTTTATTATATGAACGGAAAAAACGGAACTGAATTCGATTGGTATGTTAATGAGCACTTACCTAGTTTTATGGTATTTTACAATGATAAACAAAATCTAGGAGCAGTAAAGTTATCAATTTATACTAATGGTGGAGTTGTATTATATATTTATGGAGATAAAGGCAACAAAGCTATTAAAGAAGTACAAACTTCAATAGAAGTTGCAGAAAATGAATTATTTAATCTAGCGTTAATATTAAAAAGTGAAGCGGACGATAAGAGCATTTGGGATGCAAGTATAGATAAAATCAATACAGATGTTGAAATAGCCGAAGAAGAAATAACTAAATTTCAAGATTCTGAACAATATATGGAACCAACTAAAAATAGAATGAGACTTTTAAATCAAACTGCATACCTTTCTAAAAAAATACTAGAAGAAGACTGGAAAGTTGGATATATGCGCAGAGATGAGCCTGTAAATGAAAATGATAGTGGATGGTCTTTCATGGCTGGAAATGAATCAAGAGAATATACAGATGATTATAAGAATATCGCATTAGTGAGTGTGCATGAAGTGTATCAATTAGATCCAGACATTTGGAATTATATAGATAATCCAGTAGGAACAGAACTTATAAGGATATCTTCTAATGAATTTGAAATAGATAAAAGAGATAAAGAAATATTTATGGAGAAAAGGAAAGTTTAAAGATATGGAAGAATTGTTTGAAGAATTGTTTAAAAAATTCGAATTTAATGAAAGTACCAATTATGATATAAAAGAAATAAATGGCATGAAATTGCCAATCGACTATTTAGAATTTATGCACAAGCATAATGGTGGTGAAGGAGATGTAGGTAAAAATTCATGTATACAATTGATAAGATTAGAGGAGCTTGTAGATTATAATAATGATTATGAAATTTCTAAGCATTTTCCTAATTGTTTTGCTTTTGGAGGGGACTTGGGCGGAAATCATTTTTGCTATAATTTTACAACTAATGAATATTTTGCCGTAGATTGCTGTACTACTGGTTTGGAAGATAGTTATTGTAAAGCTTCATCATTATATGAATTTATTAAAAATTGGGACAAACAGTTTGAGGAATAGGTAAGAAATAAGCAAGTTGAGGAGGAAGATAATAATGGCTGAGATATTTAAACAAGACAGAAGTAAATTAGACAACCATCCAGGTATGGTTTTTATTATCCACTTGTTGATGGATAAAATGTGTGATATGCCAGATAAGGCTTATATGCATAAAATTATGGAAAAGCATTTAGGCGAAACAGAGTGTTTTAATTATGATGCAACTGGGGCAGGATTTACTCCAAAGAAATATTTAGTTAGTGATGAAAGTGGTGAAAAGCAAATGTCACCTCAATTATTAATTACAAATTGTTTTGAAATTAACAAACCAGTCATGGATGCAATTGACGAAAGCCAATTATGGAACTGTCCAGATGGTAAAGAAATTTTGAATTCATGCAAATATCAAGTTGTGGCTACTGATATGATGGTTGCAGGTTTGAGCGCTAAGGAAAGAGCTGATATGCTTGTACATTATATAGAAGCATTGGTGGAAGTATTTCCTGAATGTAGAGCTGTGGTATTTGAAAATTCCAAGAAAATGTTTACTAGAGAAGATATTGTAAATTGCAATATTCCTAGAGAATCAAAATTTATTCATTATGCAGTTAATGTCAGATTTTTTAACATTGAAGGAACAAATGACAAAATAGTAGATACCATTGGAATGAGCACATTGTTTTTACCAGACCTACAATACCATTTTCATGATGTTAATCCAAATGAAGTGGTTAATCATGCTTATAATGTTCTTTCATATATATTTGATGAGGATAATCCAATAGAAAATGGCGACACTATCGATGGTTTATTAAATGGAAAAATGAGTCAAGAAGTACAATGGCCTGTTCAATATGAAGATTCTCTTATTCAACCTGTTAGGACAGTAATAGATATAAATATGAGAGAATATGCTTCAGGCAATAGATAGATTTTTAAGGAGGATATATGAAAAAAGAACAATATACGAGTTTTATTATTAAACTAAAAGAGCAATTTGGTGACAATAAAATTGTTAATAATTTTATTCTTGATGCAGAAGAGTTAGCTAAATATTCAGAGATGAGAATTGCTCTTGAAAACTTACTTGAAAATTTAATTGATAATGAAATAGTTATATCACAGGAATTGGTAGGTTTGGCTGAAGAAGCTTTTAGTGATAACCCTAGTGATTATGATAGACAGTTGATTATGGAAATAAAACAAATTTGAAAAATATTTAATAGAGGAGGAGTAAGTTAATGAACTACGAAAGACCATATTATAAAGATATTAATTATCACCCGCTAATGTTCTATGTTATATTCGGAGCAAAAGAAGAAGAATTAGTAATTTCAAGAGAAAAACACAATTTAGATGAAGTGCCAGAAGGATTAAACCTAAATATGCTTACCCGAGAACAACATGGCGAATACATGGATAAGCTAATAGGAGGAACTTTAGGAAAATTATTAAAAAATGAACAACCAGAATTATACGAAAGAATACAAAAAGAAAATATTTGGGCAATTGTAAATGGAGAAATTAAGCAAGATGATAATTTAAAGTATCTGCGAAATACAATAGGCGTGGTACAAGCATTTCTAGATACAGGAGCAATTGCAGTTTTAGATATGCAAACATTTTCTTTGTATTCAGCAGAAGAATTTACAGAAAAAATCTTTTCAAAGAAACTTGATGTGTATTCACATGTTAAAATATTACTTTCAAAGATGGAAGACGGAAATATATGGCTACATACAAGAGGACTTCGAAAATTTGGACGACCAGATGTAAGTATAGAAAACATTCAGGAGTCAGATGTTGATAAAGCAGTAAGAGTGGCTAATCAAATGATTTATTATAGTTCATTAGGTGTACTTTTTAACAAGAAAACAAAACTTCATACACATAAAGAAGAGACTTTTATTGTTAATCCTGAATTTGTAGAAGATTACGAAAATGTTGATTTTAATAATGCTTATTGCAAATTATTATGGGAAGAATGTGAACAAGTAATTTAAAATAAATAGAGAGGAATTTTAAATATGGGAATAGAAATTAAAATAAAACAACCTGAAAGCAACACTGATATATATAGAATTGAAGAATTATGGAAAAACGCGTGTACAAATGCTTTTGAAGGTGAAACAAATCCAAGAATAGGAGTTCAAGATGAGTTTTATAGAATGCAACTTCAATTTATAAATACAAGTAAAGAGTATGATGAAAAGAAATCACAAAGCTTTGATACAGCAAAAGACTTTATATTATTTGACAAAAATAATTATGGTAGCGGAATACAATTATGGTTTGAAGATGATAATATTTGTATGTGGACATCATTTCCAACAACATATAGTGAAATTGTAAGTTTGTATAAGTTAGTAAATATGATATGTGATGAATTTAATATAAAAGAATTTTATAGAGGAAGTGTAGGAGAATTTGAATTAGTAGATATAAGCCAATTAAATTGGTTTATAGAACTAGGTATAAATGATACACTTTTAATGCTAGATAGAATGAAAAAACAAATAATTGAAGGTGAAGATAGGAATGGATATGTCGCAATTAATGGAGTTGTAAATCCATTAAGTATAACACTTGATAATTTAAAAAGTTGGGGAATAGATTTACCTTTAGTGGATAATATGGAAAATATTAAAAATGTAATGAAGAATTATGAAA
>CAKPKZ010000089.1 GCA_934167435.1 uncultured Clostridia bacterium
AAATTATGTTCCTGCTGTAGTATACACATTATATGACGGATATTATATATATTCACCATATACAAATACTTTAGATAAAGATGATAAATTTAAAAATGATGCTACATATAAAAATAATGCTACAATAAATGGGTTAAAGCCATATATATATTATAGTTGTAGATATCAACATGGGAATGATTATGACTTTGTAATAACATATACTTTAGATAATTATATTACAATTGAGGGTAAGGTAAATGGTGAAATAGTTAACAAATCTGGTTATTTATTAAGTGGGATAGAAGAAATAGAAAAAGGAAGTAAATATAAGTATAAAGGGATTGAGATAAGCAAAGAAAAAAACCTATCTGAAAAATTGAGGTATGAAGGTGTTACATATCATAATATACCATATCAAAAAATAAATGGAGTAAAATATTATAAAGAAAATGTGCGAGGAAAAGAAAAAGTTTTTTATGTATTAAATAATAAAAGAGAAGAAGTTAATTCAATAAAAGTTGAAAATGAAAATGATCAGGCAGTAAAATTTTATGAAGCTGCTTACAACTTTACTAATTGGGTTAGTACAAATCTTAATAAAATACAACGTAATGATGCTGTTGGATTAGATAAAGTTAATAAAGATTATAAGATATTTGAGATAGAAAATATAGAAGATAGTAAATCCGATTTTAATAGACACAGATTAGAAGTTATAAAACATTCAATAGAAAGTAATTTATCTGTTGCAATATCAAATTATAATAAAATTTCAGATGCAAGTGTAAACTTCCAAATGCCAAAATTAAAAGATGCTGAATGGGAAAAGGTTTTAAATAATGTAACAATGATAACTTTTTTACAAGGATTAAATATTGGTGGAAAAGTATATAGTGGACATGCAATAGTAGAAAATGATAAAACTGAAGAATTTGTTTCAGAAGATTCAATATATATATTAGGTAATAGTGGAAAAACATATTATAAAGTTACAGATAATACAATTGATTTCGAAAATGCAGTTGGAATATTTAGTGTAAATACTCAAAGAAAATCAATTCCAATTGGCGAAGATAATAGTATTGTAGAGTATGATTATTTTTACCCAATTAATGCATTAGGTTCATATAATAGTATAGTATATGATAATACCAAAAATCATGAAGATATTAGTGAATATGTAAAAAAATCTAATGATACACTAAAAAAATTATACTACACAGCTCTAGCAAGAGAAAGATATAGTATGTATAGAGTTAACAATCCATTTTTAGAAAATAATTAAAGGCAGAGAAAAATTCTCTGCCTTTTTGGTGTGAACGAAACGGATGAAACTTATATTAACAAGAACTACTCACTTAATATAAGTGCAAGATGCAGTGAACCAGTATCTTCGTAGATACACAGTTCTTTTTCGTCTGATGTTGTAATTTTAAAGAGAGGATTTTTAGTCTCAAGAGAAACCAAGTCCATTTCTTCATAAATATCAAACATCAACTGATAGGTGAAGTTATCCTCATTAAAACTTAACAATGGTTTGTTTTCCTCATAATCAAGTACAATAGAAGAATAACTTCCGTTGCAAATTTCCTCAATCTTATTTTTTAAATCCTCAGTATTTTCAAAGGCTGAAACTTTAATAATACAGATTCCAGAAATAAGAAGTTTGGTATCAGTAGAATCCACAGAATTTGAAGCAAGATATTTTTCAATACTTACAACATCACGTATGGAATACCGATTGGTTACAGAATTTAAGTTTAAAACTTCCCTTTTAGCAAGGATTAAGTCAAAAACGTTAACTTTTCCGTCACCATTAAGGTCTTTTGCGTTGTTTGCTTCTGCTGCATATGTTCTTACCATGCCTGTGGTAAATAACAAAATTGCGGACATTAAAAATAAGAATATTTTCTTTTTCAAAATAATTCCTCCAAAATAAATTTTCAATGTTCACACCATTACGAAAATATCTTTCGCATAACCTTATTATAACATAAAAACTTAACTTAGTAAAATGAAAAAATTTGAAAATTAAATTAAAAATTAAATAGTATACAAACAAAAAAAGAGTAAATAATAAGAAAAAGGAGAACAAAATGAAAAGAAAATTATTAAAAATTTTAATAATAATAACATTAATTATTATTTATTCATATGTACTAGTTATAACAAATATACCAGATAATATGGTAATATTTGAAGGAGAAACAATAAGTGTAAATAAATTATTAGGATTTAAAATAAATTTAAATAATATAAATGGACAAAGTGTAGAAACATCTGCAAATAATAACAATAAATTAGAGAAATCTGGAAAAACAACAGCAAAGGTAAGTTTATTTAATAATATATTAGTAAAAAATGTTAATATAGATGTGCTGCCTAAGACAAAAGTAATACCTGTAGGAAGTATTGCAGGATTAAAGTTATATACAAGTGGAGTGCTTGTTGTTGGTATGTCAGAAATAGAGGGAAATGACAATAAAAAGTATAAACCATATGAAAATACAGGAATAAAAGAGGGAGATACTATAATAGAAATAAATGAAAATAAAATTACATCAACGCAAGATTTAATAAATAAAGTAAATGCCTCTAAAGGAAATAATGTAAACTTAAAATATGTACATGACCAAGAAACAAAGGCTTGTAGTATTACTCCAATAAAAACCTCACAAAATGATTATAAGTTAGGTTTATGGGTTAGAGACAGTGCTGCGGGAGTTGGGACAGTTACATTTTATGAACCAGAAACAAAATCTTTTGGAGCTTTAGGACATGGGATAACAGATATTGATACAGAAGAATTAATTAATATTGAATCTGGAGAATTTATAACTACAAAAATATTAAATATAACAAAAGGAGAAAGTGGAACACCAGGAAAAATACAAGGAACTGTAGATAATCAAAATAATATAGGAAGAATTTCAAAAAATACTAAATTTGGTATTTATGGAAAAGTAAATAACTTATCAAGTCTTAATATAAATAAATCCAAAGAAATGGAAGTAGCATTAAGAGAAGAAATACAAACAGGAAAAGCAACAATAATGTGTAGTTTGGAAAATGGAAAAGTTGAAGAATATGAAGTAGAAATAGAAAAAATATATAAAGAAAATAATTATGATAATAAAAGTATGTTAATTAAAGTAACAGATCAAAAATTACTAGATAAAACTGGAGGAATAATACAGGGAATGAGTGGTTCCCCCATAATACAAAACAATAAATTTGTTGGTGCAGTTACACATGTGCTTGTAAATAATCCACAAGAGGGGTATGCTGTATTTGCCGATATGATGATAAAGGAAATGAGAAAGGTAGAATAAAATATATTGATTTAATGATTAATATTTACAAATAAATTATATAAATATATTGCAATTGGCATAGACAAATGTTATAATTTGGCTATGCTTTTATCATATACATTTTAATTATTACTTAATATTAATTTTTTATTTCTTAAATTTTAATTCTAAAAAATCACACATGGTAAAAAGTATATTTTATTATAGACAGGAGGTGATAATGTGCAAGAAACTTTAGATAAAATCCTACTAGAATTAGAAAAAATTAATTCTAGAATTGACAACCTTGAAAATACAATGGAGGAAAACAATAAGAAAATGTACGCTTACATAGACCAAAAATTTGAAGAAAACAACAAGAAAATGTATGCTTATATAGACCAGAAGATTGAAGGAGTATATTCTTATATAGATCAAAAAATCAAAGAAGTATATGCTTACATAGACCAGAAGATCGAAGAAATGTATGCTTACATAGACCAAAAATTTGAAGAAGTGTATGCTTATATTGATCAAAAGAGTGAAGGTATGTATACTTATATAAACCAAAAATTTGAAGAAATGTATAGTTATATAAACCAAAAATTTGAAACCAATAATCAAGATATAGCACAAGAAATTAACGACTTAGCAGAATTAATAAAGAAAAAATGTTATAAAACATTTGATGAAATGTATAAAGATATAGAGCAAGCAGTAGATAAAATAAAGAATAATTTTGAAAGAAAAACCAAACAAGATAAAGAAGCATTTAAATCTAATAATGCAAGACTTAATAAAATTGAGTTAGTTCAAGAATATTTAGAGACAGAAGTTGTTGATATAAAAAAAGATAAAAATAAAGATCAAGTTGCAGTATAGATTGGAATGTTTGACATAATAGGATTTAAGTGGTATACTAATAAAAATTTTTATTAAAGGAGATGGAAAAGTATGAAGCTACCTGTAATTGCAGGATTCATATTCCCTAATGGAGAACGGATTGAGACTGCTGGTATAGGGCATTGTAAAATGGTTCTAAAATATATTGTGGATAATAATTTATTGAAGCAATATGAAGAGGCAAACATTGCCGAGGACGATTTCCTAATTGAATATTTAGGATGTGTAAAAATAGCAATGTATAGAGGAAAGAAATACATCTTTATACCTCAAATTGTTAATTGGTATATTGCGCAAATTACAAAGGTGTATAAAGACTCTGGATATAAAGTAATTGCATGTTATAAAACATTTTACACATTGGACAATAATCATAAGGAATACGACTATTGTACTGGCTGTTTTTCCTATAATCAACTAGTCATACCAAAGGTGCTGAAAAATGGAAAAGTAATATTTCAGTACAATCCGAAAAGAATAGGCGATTAAAAAAGATGTGGATAAGTTTCCACATCTTATTTTATTAACATTGGACCTATTTCTGTTACAGTTCCTGCACCTAAAGTCATAACAATGTCATTTTCCTTAACATTTTGTTTTAAATATTCAACACAAGTATTAAAATCAGGAATATATTTAGCTGTTTTACCCAAAGAGTTAATTTTATTAACTAAATCTGCAGAAGATATTCCATAAGTATTTTTTTCTCTTGCAGCATATATGTCTAAAACAATTATATTGTCAAAATTTAATAATGCCTTTGCAAAGTCATTTAGAAGGTTTTTTGTTCTACTGTAAGTATGTGGTTGGAAAACAACCCAAGATTTATTATATTTTTTATTCATAAGTGATTTTGCAGTTGCAATAATTTCAGTTGGGTGGTGACCATAATCGTCGTAAACACTAGCACCATTAACTTTTCCTTTAAATTCAAATCTTCTATTGGCTCCAGTAAACTTTAAAAGAGCATTTTTAATATCTGTTTTATTTAATCCGTATTCTGTACATAGTGCAATACAAGATAATGCATTTAAAACGTTGTGAGTTCCTGGTACAGATAGTTTTATTCTTTCAAAAAATTCATCATGACTATAAACATCAAATTCTGCAAAACCATTATTGTCAAATACAATATTTACAGCGAAATAGTCAGTATTTTTATTAGTAATTCCATAAGTAATAGCTTTTGATTTAGAATATTTTGGTAAATCTAAGCAATTTGAATCATCTCCATTAACAATTAAAATACCGTCCTCTGGTAAAAGTTTAACATATTTAATAAATGCATTTTTGATATTATCAAAATTTTTAAAATAATCTAAATGATCATTGTCAATATTTAAAATTACTTCAGCTTTAGGGCTAAATTTTAAAAAGCTTTCAACATATTCACATGCTTCAATAATAAAATGTTCACTATTACCAACTTTATAATTACCATTTATGGCTTTTAAGTATGCTCCAACTTGAATACTTGGATCTTGCATACCTTCTAAAAAGCATAAAGAAATCATAGAGGTTGTGGTAGTCTTTCCATGAGTTCCAGAAATACAAATAGTGTCGTTAAAACATCTAGTTAAAGCACCTAAAAAATCAGCTCTTTCTATAGTTGGAATATTTAGTCTTTGGGCTTCTAATATTTCAGGATCATCTTTTTTTATAGCAGCAGAAAAAACAACAACATCTGAATTTGCTACATCTTCTAAATTATGTCCAATTGTAACTTTAATTCCTTTTTCTTTTAATGATTGAACTGATGATGAATCAACACGATCAGAACCAGTAACAGTAAAACCAAAGTTTTTTAATATTGCTGCAATTCCACTCATACTAACTCCACCAATACCAATCATATGTATAGTTTTATATTTTTTTATTATATCTATATTAGGCATTTTAAACACTCCTTAAAAATAATAGATAAATTATATAATTATATATATAAAAATTCAAGTTTTTTAATAAAATTTTAAGAATTTTATATAAATATAATGTGCTTAAAATATAATATTATACAATAAAAAAAAAGTTACTAAAAATTTAATTTATTTTTTTGTAAAAAAAAGAAGGAAAAAGTTTTTTTATGAAGAATATATAATTGTACATAAGAATAAACGCATATGTACAAAATATTTTAAAACTTAAGGAAGGTAGGTGCACTTAGATGCAAATAACAGACGTACGTTTAAGAAAAGTAAATTCAGAGAACAGAATGAAAGCTGTTGCTTCTGTAACATTCGA
>CAKPKZ010000090.1 GCA_934167435.1 uncultured Clostridia bacterium
GTATAATACATTGTGTTTTAATTGCTTTGCTATAATTGTTTCTTCTGTGTAAATATTGTAAGAAATACTATTTTCTTCACAAATTTTTGCTATTTCTAATACTTTTTGTTTATTTAAAAATTTTTCATACATTATTTGATCATTTTTTATATCATATATTAATGAACCATTTCCTGCAATAAAATAATTATTCGAACCAATTTCTTCTGCTATTGTTTTTATTGAATCTATTGGTCTTCCTGAAGCAATTATTACATCTGTTCCTTTTTCTATTGTTTGTTTTATTTGGTCAAATAAAATTTGCTCATTTGGTAACAATTCCATAAATCCTGCTAATGTTCTAGGTTCTGTTTTTGACATAATTATCACTCCTTTTTTCTTTTACCACAATTTAGGCTTTAACTCTAAATATATTGGTTTTTCTTCTTTTATCATTGTTGGTTTTCCGATGGCCTGGATATACTATAATATCATCTGGCAAAGTCATTAATTTTTTTGTTATAGAATTCATTATATCTTCCATACTAGAAGTTGGTAAATCTGTTCTTCCCCATGTTCCTCTAAACAATGTATCACCAGAAAATAAACATTTTTCTTTTTCACAATACAAACATGTTCCACCTTGTGTGTGCCCTGGTGTGTGTATAACTTTAAATTCTAAATTTCCTAAATGAATTAAATCACCATTATCTATTCTAGAATCTGCCTCTAGCTCTATTTCTGGAAGTCCTATATATCCAGATAAATTTATTTCTGGGTTGTTTAGTCCATCTACATCATCTCTATGTATTAATATTTTTCCTCCGCATATTTGCTTTAATTGGGTTACTCCTGCAATATGGTCTCCATGACAATGAGTTAAATATATATATTTTAATTTTCCTTTTAAAATATTTATCATTTCTACTATTTTTTCTACATCACCTGCAGGATCTATAACCATTGTTTCATAACTTTCTTCATCAAAAATAATATAACAATTAGTAGGATCCCCTACCCATGTGGCTATCTTTAGTTCTTTTAAAATCATTTAATTTCGCTCCCTTTTTATCTCTTAACTTCATATACACTTTCTACTTTTTTAATTAGTTTTATAACTTTGCTTAGTTCTTCAATATTCTCAATTTCAATATTTACATCTATTATGGCAATTCTTTCTTTTGTTGTTTTTGTAGTTACTCCCATAAGTTTTGCCTTAGAATCTTTAATTGCATTTAAAATATCAACTAATAATCCATTTCTATCATTTGCTAAGACTTGAATATTTACATTATATGTTTCTTTTGCTTCCTCATACCATTTAACATCAATCATTCTGTTTTCTTCTGATAATAAATCTTTTAAGTTAATACAGTCTTTTCTATGTACAGAAACACCTCTACCTTTTGTAATATATCCAACAATTTCATCTCCTGGTAATGGATTACAGCATTTTGATAATTTTACTAAACAATTGTCTATTCCTTTTACTATAATTCCAGAATTTGAAGCTTTAGCTTTATTTTGTTTTGTTTTTGCTAATTCTTCTATTTTTTGTTCAATATTTTCTTCATTATGTTCTTTTCTATATTCTTGTAGCATTCTTGCTATTATTTTTACTGCTGAGTTTGCGCCAAATCCAACAGCTGCATACATTTCTTCTATATTTTTATATTTATATCTTTCTAATGCAGGTTCTAAATATTCTGGCTTAAATACATCTGTGTGTGAAACTCCTATTCTTTTTAGTTCTTTTTCTATTAATTCTTTACCCTTTTCAATATTTTCTGCTTTCTGCGCCTTCTTAAAAAATCCTTGAATTTTGTTTTTGGCTTTTGTACTTTTTACAAATTTAAGCCAATCTCTACTTGGACCTTTAGAATTATCTGAAGTTATTATTTCTATAATATCCCCGCTATTTAAAGGAGTTATAATTGGCATCATTTTACTATTTATTTTACAGCCTGTCATATGGTGCCCAATTTGTTCATGTATACTATATGCAAAATCTATTGGTGTAGCTCCTCTTGGAAGTACTTTTATTGCTCCTTTTGGAGTAAATACATAAACTTCATCTTCAAATAATTCTGTTTTTAATGTTTCTAAAAATTCTTGTGGATCCTGCATTTCTTTTTGCCATTCTAATGTTTCACGAAGCCACGCTAATTTGTCTTCTCCAACTTTTACTGCTTCTTTTTTTCCATTATAACTAGCCTCTTTGTACGCCCAATGTGCAGCAATACCATATTCTGCAATTCTATGCATATCCCATGTACGAATTTGAACTTCAAAAGGTGTTCCTTTATCTCCTACCAATGTTGTATGTATTGATTGGTACATGTTAGGTTTTGGAACTGCTATATAGTCTTTAAACCTTCCTGGCATTGGACTATATAATTCGTGTACAACTCCGAAGTGCAGCATAGCAATCTTTTACAGAATTTACTAATATTCGTAATGCAAATAAGTCATATATTTGGTCTAAAGTTTTATTGTCTCTTTTCATTTTTCTATAAATACTATATAAATGCTTTGCTCTTCCGCGTTACTTCTGCTTCAATTTTTTGTTCTCTTAGTTCCACTCTAATATCTGCCATTATTTTTTCTATAAATTTTAATCTTTCATCTCTTTTTTTATCAATGCCTTCAACTAATTCGTGGTATTCTTCTGGATATAAATATTTAAATGATAAATCTTCTAATTCCCATTTTAAAGAATATAAACCTAATCTATTAGCAAGAGGAGCATATAATTCCATTGTTTCTTTTGCATTTGCTATTTGTCTATCTCTTTTTAAATACTTTAAAGTTCTCATGTTGTGAAGTCTATCTGCTAATTTTAATATAATTACTCTTATATCTTTTCCCATTGCTAAAAACATTTTTCTATAGTCTTCTACTTGTTGTTCTTCTACTGATGTAAATTGTATATTGCTTAATTTAGTTACTCCTGCAACCATTTGTGCAATTTCTTCGCCAAATTCTTTTTTTAAATCTTCATTTGTTACATCTGTGTCTTCTACAATGTCATGTAAAAGCGCCGCACAAACCGTATTGTCATCTAATCCTATTTGTGCCAATGTGTATGCAACATGCAATGGATGAATTATATAGCTTTCGCCAGATTTTCTAAACTGATTATGATGTTTACTTTCTGCTAAATTGTAAGCTTTCATTATTAAATTTGTGTTTACATTTTCAGAAACTTCTTTTCTTTTTGCAATTATATCTTGAATAGTAACTGTTTTATCATTCATAGTTAAATCCCCTCTTTAAATTGATTTCATAATGTCTTTAATGTTTATTTGTATAGATTCTACTCCTCCAAATGTATTTATTTCTAATACACCTGCAACATCAATTTTATCTCCTATTTTATATTCACTAACAAGATTTCCAATATTAAACCCAATTGCATTTACAATTACGTTTTTGTCTTTTAATGTTAGTTTTAAATGTTTACCTTCTGAAAGAGCCCTTATAGAATCAATTCTTAAATTTTTAAAACTAAAAATTGGCATTTTGTTTCCTTCGCCAAATGGCTCTAACAATTTTAAACTTTCTACCATTTCTTTGCTTATTTCGCTTAAGTTAATTTTAGAATCTACTTTTATTATTGGTATTATTTTATCTATATTACTTTTATTTGCTATTTGTTCAAATTGTTTTTCAAATTCTTTTACTTTATCTTTTCTTACTGTAATTCCTATTGCCATAGCATGTCCGCCAAATTTTTCTATTGTATTTGTACATTTTGATAATGCTTCGTGTAAGTCAAACCCTGGAATACTTCTTCCTGAGCCTTTACCTAATTCTCCATCAAAACATAACAATATGCTTGGTTTAAAGTACATTTCTGTTATTTTAGAAGATACTATTCCTATAACTCCATGATGCCAATTTTCTCCTCCAACTATTATTGTTTTATTTTTATCTAAATTTTTGCTTTCTATTTGTTTTATAGCACTTTCGTATATTGCTTTTTCGGTTTCTTGTCTTTTTTTATTATAATCGTTTAATTCGTTAGTTAAATTTTGAACTTCGTTATAATTTTTAGATAAGAATAATTGCAATGCTTTTTCTGCATGTCCCATTCTTCCACATGCATTTAGCCTAGGTGCTACGCCAAATGATATTGCACTTGAATCTATAGTTTTATATCCTGAAGCATTTAAAATAGATTTTAAACCTATATTTTTTGTTTGATTTACAAGCATTAGTCCTAATTTTGCAATAACTCTATTTTCATCTACTAATGGCACTATGTCTGATATTGTTCCTACACACACTATATCTAAATATTTTAAATATTCTTTTTCATCTAAACCTAATCTTATTGACAATGCTTGTGTTAGCTTAAATACTACTCCAACCCCTGCTAAATCTCTAAATGGGTATTTATTGTCTTTTCTTTTACAATCTACTACTGCTATTGCTGGTGGCAATTCTTCTGCTGCTTCATGATGGTCTGTAACAATTGTTTCCATTCCTAGTGAATTTGCATATTTTATTTCTTCTATTCCAGATATTCCACAGTCTACAGTTATCATTAATTTATACCCTTCGTTGTTTAACTTTTGTATTGCTTCTTTATTAAGTCCATACCCTTCATTTATTCTGTCTGGTATATATTGCTCTACTACCATTCCTCTTTCTTCTAAAAAGCTTTTTAAAACTGTTATACTTGTTATACCATCTACATCATAGTCACCAAATATAACTATTTTTTCTTTATTTTCTATTGCTTTTATAATTCTATTTACCGCAATTTCCATATCTGGCATTAAATATGGATTATGAAAGTCTTTTCTTGTTGGGTTTAAAAATATTGGTATTTGATCTTCTTCTATATTTCTATTTGCTAATATTGTTGCTATTAATGTATTTACTTTGTAGTTATTTTCTATTCGTTTTACTTTTGCTTCATCTATTTCATATAATTGCCACTTTTTATTCATACTTTTCTCCTATTTTTTATTTTTATATATTGTATAACATTTTGTCCTTTTTTTAAAGAGTTTATGTGTTTTTTTTACAGTTTTATCTTTATGTTATAAAAGTAATTGCAATGTATTACATAATTGTGTTATAATTATTATGTATTACATATGATTATAAAGAGGGATTTTTTATGAATGAATTTTTTAACTCAATTTACAATGATACCGAGTTTACAGATATAATTTATGATTTAATGAATAACGAAACTGTTTTAAAAATGAAAAATTTTAGACAACATTATGAAACCACATGTTTTGACCATTGTTTAATGGCTTCTTATTATTGTTACAAACTTTGTAAAAAATTAAATTTAGATTATGTTTCTGCTGCTAGAGGTGCTATGCTACATGACTTATTTTTATATGATTGGAGAAAAAGACAACCAGATAGAAAGGGATTACATGCTTTTACACATGGTAAATGTGCATACAATAATGCTAGTAAAATTTTTAATTTAAACCATATTCAAAAAGATATGATTGTAAACCATATGTGGCCTGTAACTATAAAACTTCCTAAGTATAAAGAAACTTATATTTTAACTTTAGTTGATAAGTATTGTGCTTTGAATGAATCTTTTGTAGAGATTTCTTCTAGATTTTCTAAGAAAAGAGGATTTAGATTGGCTTATATGTTTTTGTGTTTATTAATAATTAGATTTTAAAAAAATGCCGCATCTGCGACATTTTTTTATTATATTATTTTTTTACTAAATACAATTGTGAAACATAGAATTTATCATATGTAAATGTAATTCCAACATGACCTAAACCATTGTTATTTTTATATGCATCATTATTACTATCTATTTTGCAATATAATTCATATTCTTTATTTTCAACCCCTGCCTGATTCATATTAGCTGCTCCATCTACATATTGAGACATTCCTATATAAGAAAAAGGGGTTGAATTTGTACTAATAATACATGGTCCAAAATTTCCTTCAAGATACTGTTCACAATTTACTCTTACTACCACAGCCTCATATTGTGACAAATCAACATTATTGCTAGTTCCTATTACAGCATTATACAGACTACATCTCGAAGAAGTTTGGCATAATATTTTATCATTTTGAAAGTCTGCTATAGATAAACCTTCTGGATCTGCTATTAATTTAACTTCTCCAAATTTAGAATTTACTATACCATTATTATATATATACTCTATTTTACTTTCATCAATTGCCATTTCTTTTATTATAGGATCACTTTCTACAAAAGCACTTCCTATATATACTTTAACTTTTATAGTATATTGATTTCCGCAATTTAAGACTTTCAAATGTATATGATTTTTTTTCTGTTTTATCACCTTGCTTTTGGTCATCTATATAATATTCAAACATAACATTTGTATCACTAGAATACTCAGTTTCAACATTTACTTTTATTTTATCAATT
>CAKPKZ010000091.1 GCA_934167435.1 uncultured Clostridia bacterium
CTTAGTATATATACCAGACAACCAATTAATCCCTTCTTTTAATTTGGATATTTTTTATGAAGACAATAATATTTTAATTATTAATAAGCCTTGTAATTTAGAAGTTACAGGAGACAATAGTTTAACTTCTTTAGTTCATAACAAATACCTAAATTGTAATTACAAACCTATGCCTTGCCATAGACTAGACAGAAATACCACAGGATTAATTATTTTTGCCAAATCTCAAGAAGTTTTAAACATATTACTTAATAAATTTAAAAATCATGAAATAGAAAAACATTACTTAGCTTTAGTTTATGGTATTCCAAAGCAGAATAAAAAATATATTGAAAGCTATTTGTTTAAAGATACAAAAAAATCTATGGTTTATATTTCTGACGAATTTAAAAAAGGATATCAAAAAATTATTACTTCTTATTCTATATTAGAAAAAAGAAATGATAACACTTGTTTATTAGATGTTGAAATAAAAACTGGTAAGACTCATCAAATTAGAGCTCAACTAGCCCACCTAGGTTATCCAATTATTGGAGACCGGCAAATATGGAAAAAATGATATAAACAAAAAATTTAATAAGAAATATCAAATGTTATTTAGTTATAAAATAAAATTCAATTTTATAACTGACAGTGGTATTTTAAATTATTTAAAAAATAAAGAATTTACTTTAAAAATAAATTCTTTATAGAATTTTACATAAAAAAACCCAACTCTTATTGAGCTGGATTTTTTTATACTTCGTTCTCTATTTTATGTAAATTATTTTCGTATTTTTATAGTATTTTACTCAAAACTATCTATTACACACTTACCATCAACAGATTTAACTTTAACTGTATAATTATTTTCTTCATAAAATTCATTATCTTCTACTACAGATGATGTTTTTGCATAAAAAGTTGTATCATCAATTTTAGAAATACTTTTTATAGTATATACCCTTAAGCCTCCACCACCTTGAAAGTGAGTAAGATATCCATTGCTATTTTCTCCTAAACCTATTTTAGAAGTCCAATTTTTTTCAAATTCACTTTCTGTTACATAATTTAACATTGCATTTTTATAATTAGTGAATTTTACATTTGTAGAAATTACACCATTACTAGTATTAATAGTATCCTTAGATGGATCATAATCAATTTTACCTTTTTCCTTTAATAAATTTAAAGGTGTTCCGCAATTTGCATTTGCTTGTAATTCTAAATATTGGGCAATTGCATTTTTTACTTGTTCTTCTGACAATAATTTATTATTAGTGTTATTTGTATTATTTTTACTTGTTTCTATTGTATTAGAATTATTAACATTATTGTCTTTAGATATTGATGTATTATTAGAATTTATTGTATTAGATATTTGATCTATTTTTTCTTGTAAGTTATTTACTTGAGATTGCAGTTCATTAGATTTTTGTTGTTCAGCTGACTTATCTTTACTAATTTTATACATAAATACTCCCATAATTACTATTGCAATTACTGCTAGTATAAGAAAAAATGTTGAAAAACTAATTTTTATAACATTTTTTTCCACTTTTCTCACCTCCCTTCTTTTAAATTGTTATATGTTTCTTTAAGCCATTTACCCTCTTGTGACAATTCTTCTTCTTTCCATTTTTCTAAACTTTGCGTACTTGATTTCAATATAGCTGATGCTTCATTCTTATTAGACAAATTCCAACATACATATCCTATTTTATTGTTTCTTAATAATTCTATCCACTTATTTGCCTCATCTACATTAATTTCTCCATTTCCAGAAGCATCACATATTCCAAACTCACTAACTAATATTGGTAAATTATTATTTAAAGCTGTTTTTAATTTATTTCTTATATCTTCTTTGTGTGTAGCCGCGTAGAAATGTAATGAATAAACTATATTAGTATAATTTTCAATTGGATTTTTAGAAACAACGTCTACATCTTGGCACCAAGTAGGAGTTCCAACTATAATTATAGCATCATTATCAACACTTCTAATAGTTTTTATTAACTCTTCTGCATATGGTTTTATATCATTTTGCCAAGTTACATTTCCATTTGGTTCATTACATATTTCATACAAAACATTTTCGTATTCTTTATATTTATTAGACATTTGAGTAAAAAATTTAATAGCATTTTCTTTATTTTGATTAGGATTATTATCATTTAAAATATGCCAATCTAAAATTACATACATTCCTAATTGTCTTGCATAATCTACTCCCTCTTCAACTTTTGAATAAAGCTTTGTTGTATAACCTGCATTTTTATCACTATACAATGCAAGTCTTATAGTATTTACATTAAAATCATCCCTTAAAGTTTTAAATGTCTCATAATTTATGTACTGTGGAAACCATGCAATTCCATGAGTACTAACCCCTTGAATTATAAATTCTTTGTCATTCTTGTCAACTATGCTTGTCCCTTTAACTTTTAGTTTTCCGTGTTTTTCTATTGGTAATTTTGTGTTCTCTTTTATCTGTTCATTTACCTCGTCTTGTTTATTGTCACTACTTTGTTTATCATTTATTAGATTTTTATTACTACTTTGTTCTAGTTCTATCGTTTTATTTTCGTATATTGTTTTATTATTTTTATTATAAATGACTATCATTAATATTGAAATTACAATAATTATTAAGCTTATTATTTTAACTATTTTTGACATAGTACCTCTCCTTATTTATATATTCATTTATACTTTAATACAAAATTTAAATTTTTACAATAAATTTAACAAAATTTCTATTGTTTTTATAATTACTTTTTTATATAATATATTAAAATAAAGCTTTCCAAATTGTCATTGACTTTTTGGAAAGTTTTATTTTAATTCCCTCTTTATTATATTATACTTAAAATAAGTATATTTCTCATATATTTAATATGAAAAAGGAGGGTGATGTTATGGCATTAATAAAATGTCCTGAATGTAATAATTCAATAAGCGACCAAGCTGATATTTGTCCCAAATGTGGATATGAACTAAAAAAGAAAGAAGTTTCTAACACTAATAACACTAATAAAAGTAATACATCATTTGCAAACAAAAGTAATTCTAAATATTTAATAATTTTATTAGTTGTAGTTATAGGTGGTTTTTTATTTTTCCAACAATATAACAAAAAGAATAATACAGGTACAATTACTGGTACTGGTACAGGTACGGAAAATCCTACAACTCCTACCTCACCTACTTCTCCTTCTACCCCATCAAGTAATTCCGGTTATACAGTTTATAATGATGCTTATCTTGGAATATCTTTTGAGGTACCAAGTAATTATAAAGTTACAACAGATAAAGAAGGCTACATATATGTAGGAAAAAATATAGATAACCAAGGAGCTATAATTCCATATATAATTGTTGGTAGATATGACCAATTTAATGATGAAGTTAAATTTTTATCTAGCTTTACAGATTATATGAAAAAGCAATGTAATGACTTGAAAATTATAATTGATTTAGTTTCCGGAGTTATAGGAAATAGAACTGTATATGGTCTTGCATACAGCTATACATCAAATAATCACTTAATTATTGATAATAGATATGCTGTTATTGTAAATAATAAAGTGTACATGGTAGGATCCAAAGAAGAAAATACAAATACAACAGAAATTAATAATGTAGTAAATCATATTTTATCTACTTTAACAGAAAGAGGTGCATAATATGGCATTAATTAAATGTAATGAATGTGGAGAAAGTATTTCATCAAGTGCAAAAACTTGCCCACATTGTGGTATTAAAATAAATTTACAAACTTGCCCTGAATGTGGAAAAAAATTAAATGGTGACGAAATTAATTGTCCCGAATGTGGATATCCTGTTGGTAAAAAAACTGCAACTAATATAATAACAGAAAACTTAGATAAACTAACAGGTGCACAATCAAAAAGCTATGTAACTTTTAAAGATTTATTTAAAAATACATTTAAAAAACATACTGAAGAAGAACTTGATGAAGTATTTATTTGTGGTTCAAGCAAAACAACTCCAAATATTAAAGATATAAATCCAAATGGAGCAAGTGCTTGGGTATATTTTAAAATATTAATATTTTTTATAGTAGCATATATTCCAACACGTATAGGTTTTATAAATTATGGAAATGAAAACTTTTTACCAATTATGATTATGTTAGCAGCCTTCGCTATTCCAGTAACAGTACTTATATTTTTCTTTGAAATTAACCTATTTAGAAATATACCATTTTATAAAGTAATTAAATATTTCATATTAGGCGGAGCATTATCACTAATTTTAGCAATTCTTTATTTTTCATTACCATATTTTGAAACATCTGCAACAACTCAAACTTATGAAGGTGCTTTACTAATTGGCTTAATTGAAGAAGCTGCTAAAGCTGTTATAGTTGCTGTTTTCCTATTCAAAAGTAAAAAGAGCAATTATATATTAAATGGTTTATTAATTGGTGCAGCAGTTGGAGCAGGATTTGCTGCATTTGAAACAGCAGGATATATTTTAAGATTCGGAATGAGCAGTGGTTTACAAGCAATGTTAGAAATTATTAAATTACGTGGTTTCTTAGCTCCTGGTGGTCATGTTGCTTGGGCCGCTATAGAAGGTGCAGGATTAATGTATGTTAAAGGGTTTGACAAATTAGACAAAAAACACTTAAATGATAAAAGATTTTTATTAATATGTTTAATTCCTGTTATATTGCATGGTATTTGGGATATGCCTATTCAAGCTCCATATTATCTAGTTCAAATCACAATGACTGTACTTGCTTGGCTTGTAATAATATACTTTATAAACTTAGGATTAAAACAAATTGATGATGCAAAAAAATTAGAAATAAATAAATAGAAAGAAGGGGCTATAAAAGTCCCTTCTTTATTAAATAGCATTACATAGGAAAACATACATAATAGCTATTTTTTGTTTGTACTTTATACAAACCATGCACATTGTTAACCTTTATCACCTTAGTAGTCTGCCAGCTAACACATCTACAGTTCTCCCCTTTGAACTCTAACTTGTAGCAATGTAAGCCCGAACCAATCTTAGGTTCTTCCTTCACAATTGCAAAGTGAATATTCTCTGCAGGCATATGCAGCACACGAGTTACATAGTAAGAATTTCTGGTAGCAACGATAAACACATTACCAGCCGCCTTCTTAACTTCCTGTACTGTTGTAGTCTCAGTGTTACTAAATCTGATCTCACCATTGGCATTTTTTTCAAGTTTTTTACACTTGAAATGCTCACCTACCTTAGGAATAGAATTTCCAATTGCCATATAAGACTTGCTGGGCTTAGATACCTGTGCCTTATCAACAAATGCTACTTTAATTGCGTTCATTATGCTTTCCTCTACTGTTCTTGCCATTTTGCTTACCTCCAAAATTTTTTAATATATGTTAAACGGCTTGCTGTAAACACGAGGTGTTTACTACAAAAGGACTTACCTAATGTATTTTCATTATACTACAATTAACATAATATGTCAATTTAAAAAATTCATACATTTTTGTTACATTTTCGTTACATTTTATTGTCAAAAAAATACATAAATGATAAAATACAATTGCATTAATTATTTATAATAAGAGGAGGTGAAAAAGATGGAAGAAAAAAAAGTTACCAAAATAAGTATGTCAACATTTTTCTTGATATTATCATTAATTGCAATAATAGTAATGGGGATATTTATGTATAAATTCTATAACGAAAAAACAGAAGCAACTAAAAAATCTGCAGAATTACAAACACAAGTAAATAGCTTAAATGAAACAGTAAGTAATTTACAAGGAAAAATAAATAATATATCAGAAACTATAAATAACAATAATAATTCATCAGAAACTATAAATAACAATAATAGTTCAAATGAAAATACTCAATCCTCTAAAGTATATAAAATATCTGGTACATATTATCAGAAAAATGCACAAGGAGATGAACCTAACTATACATTTTCATCAAATAATAAAGTAACTTATGGTTCATTATGGATATGTAGTGGAACATATACAATAAGCAATAATACTATAAAAATTAGTTTTACTAGTGCAGTTGATCCAGATGGAAATAAAACCAATGTTAAAGATTATGGTGTAAAAGAGTCAGTTGAATTAACAATAATAGATAATAATAATTTAAAAGATAATTCTGATGGAGTTATTTATTCAAAATAAACAGCGAGCTAGCATTAACCTTTTGCTAGCTTTTATATTTTGGGTAAAAAAACTTGCTAACAAAAGTCAATAGCTTTTATAATATTTTTTTAATTATTTTTATAAAACTTTTAAACATGACA
>CAKPKZ010000092.1 GCA_934167435.1 uncultured Clostridia bacterium
ATCTGTTGGTTTGATTTTGTCTAAAGGAAATGAACCTAAATATGGAAGAATTCGAGATTTTAATATTCCAATATATCTTGAATAAGTTTTTGGAGCTAATTCTTTTGAAGCATATTTTTCATCCCAAATATAAAAGAACTCTTCAAAAGTTATCGACTTGCCTTCTGGAACTAATCCTCGATTTACTTCTGTAATAAACTCAGCTAAAGCTATTTCAGCATCTTTTCTTGTACCATGTATAGTTTTGGTTTTTTTACATCTAGTACCATCAAGATTTTTACCACCTGAAACAACTAACCTATAAGTATTTTCACCTCTTTTTTCAATACTTCCAGCCATTGCTTTTTTCACCTCCTTTCAGCATAACTATGGGTGGAAGTTTGTTAATATTTAATTGTCATGATTATACTACAATTTTAATGTTAATTCTAGTAGTTTTTCTTTATTTTTCAAGTGTTACAAAGATTACAATAAGATTCACAAAGTAACTTATACGGAACAATAAAAAACTAGATAAAATGTAATATAAATTTAATATGTCGAATTTTGTAATATAATACAATGTTTTGTCAAAGCGTTGAGAATATTAGAAAGATGTGATATATTAATTGAAATAAATTAGAGGTGAAAAATATGTGGAAAGATAGTGAAGCAGAGATTGATTTTTTAGATTTTGATTATTTAATAGGGGTTTTAAAGGATATTATTGATAACGAAGATTTATTACCAGCTACAATAGGAGTATATGGAGATTGGGGAAGTGGAAAATCAAGTTTAATAAAATTAGCAATTAATGATTTTGAGGACAATAAGAATATAGTATGTTTAAACTTTAACGCATGGTTATTTGAAAGTTATGAAGATGCTAAAGCATCATTGTTAGGGAGTATATTAGATAAAATTTGTGAGGAAAAAAAGCTATCAGAAAAAGCAAAGAATATTGTTCAAGGATTATATAAAAGTGTAGATAAATTAAAATTATTTAAGAAATCATTCCTTTTTGGAATGGATATTGCAACTACAGGAGGATTATTTAGTGCATTATCGATCTTATTAACAGATTTTGCAAAAGAAGACCATACCGAAATGAAGGACAAAATTAAAGAAAACATTAAAGATGAGATGAATGAAAATAGTATTAGAAATGATATTAAAGAATTTAGAAAAAAGTTTGATGATTTATTAGAAGAAACAAAAATAGATAAGCTTATCATTTTTATTGACGAATTAGATAGATGTAGTCCTGACACAATATTATCAACACTAGAAGCAATTAGGCTGTTTTTATTTACAGGTAATACCGTATTTATTATTGGAGCAGATGAAAGACAAATAGCTTATGCTGTAAAAAACAAATTTAAAGAAATTAAGGGACAAGAAATTGATATAGGTAAAGAATATCTAGAAAAATTAATACAATATCCAATTAGAATTCCAAGGTTAAATAGTAAAGAAATGGAATTTTATATGATATGTTTATTACTTCAGAAGAAATTAGATACAGAAAAATTTGCTGAATTAATAGATTACTTAAACGAACAAAAAAGAGAAAAATTTTTGGATTTTGATGTAGATTATGAATTGCTTATTAATTTTGATAAAGATATAGCAGATAATACAAGAGATGAAATTAATATTGCAAAACAGTTATCTCCTATTCTTTCAGCTGGATTAAATGGAAACCCAAGACAGTGCAAAAGATTTTTAAATTCTTTAAGTATGAGAGAAAAAATGGCTTCATTTAGAAATGTTGAACTAGATAGAAAAATATTAGCTAAGATTATGCTGTTAGAATATTTTAAACCTGTTTTATTTGAAACAATAAGTTCAAATTTGGATGATAAAGGAAGGTCTTCTCATATAAGAGAAATTGAAAATAATGATTTTCAAAATAATAAGGAATATGAAGATGACAGTTGGGTTAAAAATTGGATAGATGTTGAACCATCATTAGCGGAAAAAGATTTAACAAAGTATTTATACTTCTTAAGGGAATCTAATAAAGGATTTTCAAGTATTGAACCAGATATAAGCAAAGAGGGAAAAGAAGTTTTAAAGCAGCTATTATCGAATTCAGAAATAGCAGAGAAAAACGGTTTTGAAAAATCAAAAAAATTAGGAAATCTTGATTTACAAAAGATATTGGAAATTCTAAATTCTAAATTAATGGATGATGACAAGTTAAATAAAAATGCTTTTAAGATATTTATGAGATTTGCAGAAGTACACAAAGATTTACATGGTGATGCAATTAAATATTTAAAATCAATTAATCCAGAAAAAATAACAAGAGTACAGGCACCTTTAATTCTTTCATTTAAAAATAATTTAGATAACAAAGAAATAATGGAAGATTTTATAAATGGATTGAGTTCAGCTGTAAAAGAATATATTAACAGGGAGGGATGATATGGGAACATCAAGTATGTATAGTGGACCTAAAGACAGCAAACTATTACCTGACGATTATTTAGAAATTGATAAAGATGATGAAAAAGAAGAAAAAACAGGCGATGATAAAAAAATAGATCCAGAAGCGTGGAAAAAAGCAAAAAACGCAATGTCAAAGTATATTAATGCTAAAAATGGAAATAGACAAAAAGTTATAAAGAGATATGTGAGTGCTAATGGTGGTAGTAACAGAATTGCAAAAAGTTCAACATCTGGAGTAAAAGGTGTATCAGGATTAGGTGGATTACTAAATAAAATTTCTAGTTCTGGTTTGGAAAATACATTAAGAGAGTATAAAATAGAATATAAAGATAAATCAATTAATTCTATATTCTCAGAGTTTATAAATATTTTGTCTCCTAATGCCAATACAAAAGAGGAAGTAGTAGGAAGAGAGGCGTTAATAGAAACTTTAACAGAATTGAATGAATTGATTGAAACAACAGGTGAAGACAGTACATATTTTGATAATCTAGATGATAGCAAATTTAATTTCATAATGAATAAATATATAGAAAACTATGTGTTTGCAAAATTTCTAAATGATTTAGAATATAGAGCTGAAAAATACGCTAAAAGCATAGAAACGGTTATACAGAAGGAAAAAGATATTAAAGATTTTATAAATTATAGTGTAAATAATGCTACTAAAGATATAAACTTTAAAAGTTTCAATTATAATGATTTAGATGCAATAGAAAAAATATATAGAGACTGTTATAAAATATGGGAGGATGAATAATGAAATATTTATGCAAAATTGAAAAAAATGATGATTTTAATATAGAAAATGCACATTCCATAGTTTTAGAAGATAACAGTATGTTTACTTATACATTTTGGGAACAGTCTTATAAAAATGTAACTGGAAAGTATTCAAACATTGCTATTGATTTTTTATATATATCTTTATTTGTTTTTTATATAGATAGAATTCATTCAAGGGATGTGTCAATAGATTCTTGGTCAAGAAATATAAATATGAATATTCCAGTTATAGAATTAGAAAAATGGAATTCTAATAAAGAATTACTACAAAACATGTTGAATTTTTTAAGTGGAGATACATGGAAAATAGAGTTTAGAAAAAGAAAAATTACAGAAAAAGAAAAAAAGTATCTAAATAAAATAAATGATAAAGAAAGTGATGATAGTGTTATTTGTATGTTCTCAGGAGGATTAGATTCTTTCATAGGTGCAATTGATATATTAGAAGAAAATAAAAATGTTATATTTATTAGCCATTATGGTGGAGGAAAAGGAACTAGAGAATTTCAGCAATATTTAAAAAATATTTTAAAAGAAAAATATGGAATAAATGAGGAAAACTTTTTTAGTTTCTATGCTGCAGCTAAGGAAGGGGTAGAAGATACAACAAGAACAAGATCATTTATGTTTTTTTCACATGCAATAGCAATTGCTTCTACATTAAATAAAAATGTAAAATTAATAATACCAGAGAATGGACTAATATCTTTAAATATTCCATTGACATATTCACGACTTGGAAGTAGTAGTACAAGAACAACTCATCCATATTATATGGGGATGTTTAAAGAATTATTAAATAAATTAGGATTTACAATAGAAATAAAAAATCCATATCAGTTTAAAACAAAAGGTGAAATGATTTTAGAATGCAAAAACATAGAACTATTAAAAGAAAATATTGATAAAACTATGTCATGTTCACATCCCGATGCGGGAAGAATGTTTAAGGAAGTTGAAGCTAAACATTGTGGATATTGTTTACCATGCATAGTAAGACGAGCCTCAATAAAGAAAGGAATTGGAATAGATAAAACAGAGTATAGAGATAAAGATTTTAAAAAATATAAAGTTGCAAAAGAAAATTTAAATTCTTATTTATTGGGAATTAAGAGATATAATAAAAATTCTGCAATTATGAAAATTCAATTATCGGGAGAAATTAAAGAAAACATAAATTTATATGCAGATTTATATAATAGAGGAATAGATGAATTAAAAGCTATATTGGAGGATTATTATGAGTGAAATATTTTTCCATGATACACATTTACATATGGATTTATTTAAAGATATGAGTAGTATTATGAAAAAAATTGAAAATCAAAAATCATATACTATAGCAATGACAAATTTACCAGAATTATATAAAAAATATTCAAAAAAATTTGTCAATTTTAAATATATAAGATTTGCATTAGGATTTCATCCTGAACTAATAACAAAATACAGTTATCAAATAAATTTATTTGATGAGGAAATTAAAAATGCTAGATATGTTGGAGAGATTGGGTTAGACAAAGGAAAAAATATTAATGATTATGAAAAGCAACAGGAATTATTTGAACATATAATCAACGAATGTGAAAAAACAGGAGAAAAAATTATATCTATTCATTCTAGAAACTCAGTAACAGATATTTTGAAAATAATAAAAAAAGACTTTAATTGCAAAGTAATAATGCACTGGTTTTCTGGTAATATTGATGAATTAAATTTATGTATTAAAAGAGATTTCTATTTTTCAATAAACCCTAAAATGTTAAATACAAAAAAAGGAAGAATGATTATTGAAAAAATACCTATTAATAGAATGCTTATAGAGAGTGATGCACCTTTGGCAACTGAAAGTAATGTATATGACTTTTTATTTATGAAAGAAATAATTGAGTATATTGCAAAAATTAAAAGGATAGATTGCAATAAAGTAAATAATATATTTAGAAATAATTTTAAAAATTTGTTAAGCTAAAATAAACGACAAGAATTGAATCTTGACGTTTATTTATTTTTTGCTCTATTTTTATAAACATTAGCCTTATTCTTGCATTGAGGAGTATCATATTCAGATTTGGGATTGACAGCAAGAAAAGCCTTGTTACAGAACTTACATATCTTTAATAAATTAATATCTTTAGCTACTGTTTTAGCAAAGTAATAATCTATATATTGCTTTAAACAAGTAATTTGAAATTCAACAGATAAAGTTTCTTTTCTAGATAAACTCATTTTAATATTGTTAATTTCAAATTGTTTTAATAATTCATCTATTTTGTAATTATCTTCATTAGAAATATTATTTAATAAACTATATAAGTATTTAGCATATTGAATGAACATATCTAAAGGTTCACAATATAAATTTGATCCTGATAATAATTTATTTACATCAGATAATATGTATTTTTCCATGGCAGGAGTTTCAGTTAATTTAGTTACATTATTAATTAATTCTTTAATTTGATTATCATCACAAGTAGGGAAGAACAATTTAAAATATTTCTTTCTATCTACTACTGTTGTTAAATCAGAATTTCCAATATAGTTATAATCTTTTAAAACGATTTTATCATCTAAGAAAAAGTATTTATTCAAAGGTAAATCGTTTATTAATCCTAATGTAGAATATTTATTTACAAAGTCTAAAACACTTTTTTCTATATCAGTTTCATTATAAAAAGCTAATTTACCAATATTTAATAGATCTATTAAAACAGATTCTTCAAAGTCTTTTTCTATATCAATTAATGAAGCACCACTAGATTGTTCTTTATTTATACTATCAGGAAATATATATTTCTTTTTGTTTATTTCTTTAATATCATATTTAGCAAATTTAAAAATATTTTTTCCTTCAAATGCACTAAAATTCAGATTCATACGAATCCCTCCTAAAAATTTATAAAAAATTTACAGTAAGCCCTTGACAAACATAATCGATTACTGATATACTTTTACCAGAGTAAGCGATTATTACATAAAATCAATTACAGGAGTGCAAACCAGTTAGGACTTGACTTTTCAGTAAAATTACAGTACTAAGTCAGTAATT
>CAKPKZ010000093.1 GCA_934167435.1 uncultured Clostridia bacterium
TTCATCAATTTTTTTATTATTTGATAAAACAACATCAAGCTCACAACCTAAATACTTTTCAATTAAATTAACATGATTACTGCCCAGCCTTGATAAATCTTTAACGATAACTAAATTTTTTATCATTAATGTCCTTTATTATCAGTTTAAAAGCCAGTCTATTAAAATTAGTTTCAAAATATCCATCATCTATATATTCTTTCACAAAGACAAAACAATTATTTTTAATGTAACTCATTAAAATATCTCTTTGATTAATTACACTTTCAAACTCATATTTTTTATCTCAGCCTTCCTGAGATAATCTTATATAGATTCCTGCTTTATACTCATAATTTTCCAATAAATTATTATACATTTTCCCCTTCTTATTTTTTAATTTACTAGATTGTTTTCTAAGGCAATTTGATATTACAATAATTTTTCAAAAACCAGAAATCATCTAAAGATAAATTTGATCATTATTTATTTTTTATTAAATATTTTATTAAAATATCTTTTTTATTTTTTTGTTAAAATTGTCTTCTAAATACACTATTTTTTCCCATAAAAAATATCTTTAATAAGATCTATAACTTTATTAAAAATGTAATATATAAATGTACTATTTATTTTTGTTCATTTTTTCAGAAATACCAACTAGTTTTTCTAAACTATCTGGATTTTTAATAAGTTCTGGCAAAAGTTGCATTGCTAACTTATTAGAATCTATTGTGTTATTTTCTTTTATTATTTTATCAATATCTTCTTGTGACATTGTAGCCAACTCTTTTTCTTGGCTTAGTAAGGCTCTATCTAAAACATTACTAAATAAAGTTGTTAATTGTGTTTGATTTTTCTCAACCATACCACTTATAGCAGATGATTTATTATCTATTTCATGTAATAAATCCTTTGTCTTGTCATAGATTTCATTCATCATTTTTTGCGTTTTCTCAAAATTTTCTTGACTTCTTCTTTCTGAATTATTTGCTGATATCATAGAAAAAATAGCTAATACAATTGAAGCTATACCTACAACCAGCGATGATATTGTTAATGCATCCATTAAATTCATATTTTCACTTCCTTTACATCAATTTATATTCTAGTAATCAAACAATTAAATTCACTCCAACCCACTATTCCATCTTTTTGTAATCTTCCGACAACAATCCCAGTTGAAATATTATTATTTCTAGCAAATTCTTTTATAATATTTTCATTAAATACATAATTAGTTCTAATAAAATTATTATATACATCATTAGGTATTAAAATATTTCTAGCAAATTCATCGGCTTCGTTTTCAATATCATTTTTTTCATCATTTTCTAAATCTATAAAAACTTCTTTTCTACTATGTTTTAAAAGGTGAGCTATTTCATGGAATAAAGTAAACCACAATATATCATCTTTCTTTCCTTTATCACTTATCATTATAATTGCTTTATCACAAGTTACTTTGTATGATACGCCATTTACATACGTATGAGGTAAATGTGCCTCAAAAACTAATGAAATACCACATTCAGATAATAAATCCTTTATTTTTTCATATTGTTCTAAAAAAGGTTTATTTGCTAATTTCCTTATTTTTTTAACATTTTCCCTTAAAAGTTCATTATTAAACTTAGCTATTTCATTTTTATTAGATTGAATCTCTCCATATCTCAACCAACAATATAATGATTCAAACGAAAAGTTTTCATGATTACTTTTTCTAAATGCTAATTTCCTTTTTAAATCTGTATCAAAAGCAAGAGAGGCAACAGAAAAAAATTTTCTTAAGTTTATCACTTTTTCAACTGAATCTCTTGTTTTTTCAATCCAATCCCAATTACGTCTTGCCATTTCAGCATATGGAATATTTTCTAAATATTTTTCATCTTTTTTTATTGAATCCATATCCTTTTTTCTTTCTAAAGATTCCCTATAACTACTTTCTAAATTATTCCAAAAACTAGCTGGAATATTAAATACATATTCTAATTTTAATGCAGTTGAAGTTGTTATAGGAGCTTTCCCTTTTATTATTTCATTAATTGTTTTCTTATTAATTCCTGTTTTATCTGCAAGATCTAACTGACTCATACAATTAACTTCCAATAACTCCAAAATTGTATTCCCTGGTGCTATTACATATTCTTCAAATTTATTTAATTTACTCATAATGCTTAGACACCTCCATTATCTCTATCTCTTTTATTTCTCTTAAATCTTCTATTATTATATTATTCTCTTTTTGTCTAAAAATTAATCTGTATTGTCCAGTAATATTAACAGCAAAATACTCCTTTAAATCTCCACTTAACTTATGCCTTCTATAAGGAAGTGAAGTCGGAACATCATTTAAAGAGTTAAATGATTCTAATTCTTTAACTCTTCTTGGTAACTTATTAGCTACCTCAACACCATATTTTTTAACCAATTCTCTATTACACGTTGGGTCTTCACATAACTTTTGAAGTTTAGTTGTTTTATACGTTAATTCCATTTAACTCTCCTTTCCTTTTTTTAGTTAACGTAATTGGTTAATTAAATTATAACACGTATTTTTATAAAAGAAAAGATTTGATTTGCATTTTAAACAAATTGTTTTATATAAAGACATACCCATTATTTAAAGGTATGTTCAATTTTTTTATATCAAATTAAATTAAACAGAAAATCTTGCAGATGTTGGCTTTGATTTCATTTTTAAAATATCTTTATATGTAAACTTTTTAATGTTTGGTTTGTTATCTCTAACATTCGTAACCATATATAATATATAAGTTTCTTTGTTTTCTTCCATAAATTTCATTTCACCAGGCGATAAATAAAAATTAATTTTGTCAGATTGTGTTGATTTAACCTCCACATAATATTTTATATCATTTAAGGTATATTCCATATCATACGGGGATAAAGCGTGTTCCTTACTGACATGATAAAAATTTTCCATATCTAGTAATTCTTTTTTTAAATAGTCAACAACTATTTGCTCACCTAATTTTCCATTTTTTTCTCTAGTTACATTGGCCTTTTTAATACTAACAATTGCATCTTCTCCTGTATAATCCAGCTGACTTATTGAAATAAGATAGTCTATGGTTTCAGGATTATAATCAAAATGTGCATATTTTTTTCCTACACCTTTTTTCCTTGAAAAAACAGCAGATAAAGGCATTCCTCCTGGACCTACAATTGAAGTTACAAAATTTAAACTATTATTAACTTTATTGTATTCAAAACTTCTAACCATATATGCAAAACCACCATTTTGAATAAATATTGCTTCTAAAACCTTTTTATTATCTATGTTAAATTTATTATCTTTATAGAACATTGATTTTTGATAATGTAATTTTATTCTACCCTTATGAGTATTAATTTTACCATTATTAGTATATTCACTATTCTCCTGTTTAAAATAAATACAAAATTGGTATTTACAATCTAATTTCTTTCCATCAACATATAAATTATCAAATACAAATAAATCAGGCACACTAGTTTCTAATGCTTTAGACTTAAATAAACATTTATATAATAATCCTTGGGGAATTTTCCCATTATATTTACACTTGCATTGTGAAAGGCTTAAAATATCATTTTTCCATTTGCTGGGATCTTTTGCTTGGTTTAAAGGCGTTGATATAGTAGAAGTTTGTCCTTTTGAAAAATCATTTGTAATACCATAATATAATGATTTCTCATCAATATGTATTTCAACTATTTCTTTCTTGTTATTTTTCATTATTAAACATCTCCCTAAATATTGCTTCCAAAATCGGAACTATAATTGAATTTCCAGCTAACTTCACCATTTTCCTATAACTTAAACCAAGCTTATTAACATTCTCAAAGTCTTCTTCGGTAAATCCCATCATCATAAATGCTTCTCTTGTAGTTAATAGTCTATATGAATTTCCTTTAGGTCCATTATACAAAACCATTCCTGCATTATTTTGCCTATCCATATTACAAGTAATTGTATTAAAGTAATTTAGATTGTTTAGATCTCTTTTATTTATATTCCACATAATTTCCCTAGACTCAGTTCGTGGCAATTGTGCCTCATCAGCTTCTTTTTTATAAGTAGAATTATTGTAATTTAATTTCAAAAAATCTTTAATTTTATCTTTAGGAAATCTTTTCTTTTTAAGTTTTTTTTCTATATTCACCTTACCATTTAGCACACTTACCATAAAGCATCTTTCTCTATCTTGGGGAACACCAAAATCAATTCCTGACAACGTCATAACTTCATTATTATATCCAAGAGATTCTAAAAAGTTTTTCCACATATCAAAATCCTTTTTGTTAGATGGCGCTAATATTGCTTTTACATTTTCCATTAACAAATATTTTGGCAACCTATTTTCTGAATTTAATTCATTAAGAATCCTTTCAATTTCCCATAATAAACCTGATCTTGTTCCAGAACCCTTACTCATTCCTAACGTCTTACCACCAGTGGATAAATCTTGGCAAGGAAAAGAATATGTCAACAAATCATGATCTGGTATTTTATTGCTATGTAAATCTACAATTGAGCCTAAATTTTTAGTTCTAACTTGTGCTATATAAAGTTTTTCAATTTCCTTCTTTGTTAATCTACTAATATTACATGGTTTAACAGAATCCTTGCTAAATGTAAACCTTTCTAAATAATTAAGTTGTTCTTCGTAGCTTGGAATATTTATTTCTATATCTCCACAATGTATTGCATCATATGCAAGAATCGCGTTAATAAACCAGTCACAAGTAGCAACAATTTCATAATTTGCATTTATATTCTTTAAAGCTTTGGCTTGTGCACCTATTCCTGAAAATGTTTCAAAAACTCTGATTTTTTTCATTTATTTGTCCCTCCACTCTAAAGAACAGCCAATTATGTCTGCTATTTCTTTTACTTCCGCATATTTTATTGTACCTCTATTTATTTTATTGGAAACATTAGATACTGATGTTTTCTTTAATCCACTAATTTTTCTTCTTCTATTTATTTCATTAACAATTTCTGTTAAAGTCCATCCTTTTAAAGTTAAATTACCTTTGATTTCATCTTTCGTTTTCATTTAATCACCTTATAATATATTATACTACATTTTAATATGGATTTTCAACTATATAGTATAACTTTACATTATTTTTATGATAACAAATAAAAAGACATTATCTTCTTCAATATCTCGCACTTATATTAAAATTTTTTTTGATTGACAACTTACCTTTTGCACCTCCTGCATTTATGTGATTAGATATAACAATAACATCATCTCTATTGCCAAATGCATTAAGTATTCTTTTTACTCTTTCATTATGACTTAAAGTTTCATCAGTAGTTCTAGTCATGTATGTAGGAATTCCTAAATCTTTAAATCTATCATTCATATATTTTGATATATTTAAAGTATAATCCTTTTCTATTATTCCATTCCCACTTGCACCTGGATCATCTCCACCATGACCAGCATCAATAACTACTCCCCTTATTTGTTTTCTTAATAAAAAATCCATTAATTTCATCTCCATTTATTTTTATCCTATATTAAGATATGTTTTAAATGAAATTTTGTTAATGAATTTGCAATTAATCGTTTTTTAACCTAAATTTAAAGTTTTATTAATAATATCCCTGATTTCATAAATCCTTTCATTCATAAACTCTGGATGATCTTTAAACCACTTTATATTAAGTGGAGATGGATGAGGCAATACTATTGTTAATTTTCCATTAATATAATTATTTTTAAAAACTAAATCATTAAAATTTTCTCTAGGAAAAAATACTTTTGCAGCCTTTGATCCAATAACTATATATAATTTATTATTTACATATTCTATTTCTTTTTTTACCCATTTTTCATAACAAATCTTAGGAGGAACTCTGTCATTACCATTCTTATCTTTTCCTGGATAACAATGTGCAAGCGATGTTATAAAAAAATTGTTTGGATCATAAAATATTTCATCATTCAACTTATACCACTCATATTTTAATTTTTTTCCACTTTGATCAGTAAAAGGTTTCAATGTTTCATGCACAGTAGCCGATGGTGCCTGACTTATCTGAACTATCTTTGAATTAGCATTTCCGAAAACAACAGGATGAGGTTCAAATCCAAACTTTTCTTTACAAATATCACATTTTCTTAGATTTTTTATTAATTCGTTGAAACAATCTATCATTTTTCACTATCCTTCATTAAATATGAAAATATTAAATATGCTGTTTTTAAAGAATCATGTCTTATACTTCCATTT
>CAKPKZ010000094.1 GCA_934167435.1 uncultured Clostridia bacterium
CTATCACAAGAACAACAAGATATATTAAAGGTAAAAGAAACAACAACATTTATAAAACCAGTAGAAGGGGTTATAAGTTCTAAATATGGACAAAGAGAACCAACAACTGCTACAGTCCCAAAAAGTCATACAGGCACAGATATTGCAGCAAATATGGGAACAAAAATAAAATCCGCAACAGAAGGAGAAGTTGTATTAGTATCATCAGAGGGAGATTATGGAAAGCATATAAAAGTGCAGATAGGAGAAGTTAGTATTATATATGCTCATTGTAATGACATATATGTAAAACAAGGAGACAAAATTACGCAAGGACAAGAAATTGCAGAAGTTGGTTCTACAGGAAATTCTACTGGACCACATTTACATTTTGAAATACGTATGTCAGAAAGAACAGTTGATCCACAAACAATATTAGAATTATAGAAGGAGAGAAAACAAAAATTGAGTTTAAAAATAGATTTAAAAATTTTTGCATTACTAATTTTATTTTATTTTACAAATCAATTAGAAATATATTTAATGATTATGATTTTTGCTATTATACATGAATTGGGGCACCTATTAGTGGGATTAACTTTAGGGCAAAAACCAAAAGAAATAAAAATAAATCCATTTGGATTATCAATATTATTTAAATTTAATGTAGATGAATATAATAGGAAAATAAAAAATGGAAACGAATTAGAGTTAAAAAAAATATTTATTGCATTTGCAGGTCCCATAACAAATATATTACTTATAATAATTGCATCAATAACTAGAATAGACGAATTTATGCGTACATTAATAATAGCCTCAAATGTTGTAATAGCTAGTTTTAATTTACTACCAATATACCCATTAGACGGAGGAAGAATTGTAAAGGGAATTTTACATATATTTTTAGGAAAACATAACTCAGAGAAAATGGTAAATGATATTTCCATAATAGTTACTATAATCTTAACTTTTATTGCAAGTATTGCAATATATTATTTTAAAAATATTTCCATTTTTTTAATTACAATATATGTGTGGTATTTAGTATTAAAAGAAAATAAAATCTACAAATCTAAAAAAGAAATGTATGATGTAGTAGAAAGTATAAAATACAATGATTATGTTGACAAAAATGATTATATCTGTTAATATAGATAACATAAAGTATAAAAAAGGCTGATTTAAAATCAGCCTTTTAAAATATTTGTAAGTAGAAGGAGGTAAGATATTGAAAAAAGTATTAAAAGAAATCTTATACAAAAACAAATTTTATTTATTAATAGAAGCTGTATTTATTGTAGTCCAAATTTTTCTTTTGGCATTACCATCAAAGATATTAGGAGAAATAATAAATTACTTATATAATATTGAATTATATAAAAATCAAATTTATAGAAGTATAGTAGTATTTGCTGGAATTTATATTTTAATATTACTAGCAAGATTAATTTGGAAACAATTAGACTTTAAAATATATTTAAAGATATTAAAAAGTTTAAAAAATACAATGTTTGCAAAGTTATTAAAAATAAAGTTAAAAGATTTGAGAAAAGTTAAAAATGGAAGAATAATGTCATATTTTGTTAGCGATACAAAACAAGTAGCAAGTGGAATACAAAAATTAATATCTACTTCTTTACGAATAATAGTAAACTTTGTTATTATTATTCTATTTATGAATGAAACTTCAAATTTTAAATTTACATTAATTGTAATTATACCTGTTGTTATAACAATGATAATAGCAATTAGTTTAAGAAATAGAGTTAGCAATAGTTTTAAGGCTTCACAAAAAAGTTTTACACAACTATCTGAATTTGTGCAAGAAAGTACAGATAGTATAAGAACAACCAAGGCTTTTGCAGGGGAAGATATAAAAGAAAAAGAATTTGAAGAAAAGAATAAAGAAGTAAAAAGTAATAATTTAAATGTTATTAAAAATCAGAATTTATTAGATATATGTATAAGTACTGGTTTTGGACTATCTTTTGCAATTATTTTAGGATATGGTTCAATGCTAGTTATAAATAAACAAATGAGCATAGGAGATTTGGTTGCATTTAATGGATATTTAGCAATATTAGAAGGCCCAGTTAGATGGGTTCCATGGTTAATAGCCAGAGTTAAAAAACTAAAAGTATCATACAAAAGGTTAGACGATTTTATGAAACTTAATGAAGAGAAAATACAAATAACAGACAGGAATAAATATGAAGCATTAAAGGGAGATATACAAATAAAAAATTTAACATACAATTATCCTGGAAGTATAGAAAGAGTTTTGGATAATGTAAGCATAAACATAAACCATGGAGAAAACATTGGAATAATAGGAGTTATAGGAAGCGGAAAAACAACATTAATGAACTTATTATTAAAACTATATGACGTAGAACCAGGAAAAATATTTTTAGATGGGATAGATATAAACGAAATTCCAATAAAAAGAATAAGAGAAAATATATGTTATATAACACAAGATAACTTTTTATTTTCAGCAACATTAAAAGAAAATATAAATCTATTTAAAGATGAATATAAAGACCAAGAAATAGAAGAAAGTACCAAAAACGCGATGATTTATGAAGAAATATCAAATATGCAAGAAGGAATATATTCTATAATTGGAGAAAAAGGAATAGATTTATCTGGTGGTCAAAAACAAAGAGTTGTAATATCGAGAGCATTTTTAAATAAAAGTAATATTGTTGTGTTTGACGACACATTTTCAGCGCTTGACAATAAAACAGAACAACATGTTTTAAACAATATAAAAGAACTAACTAAAAATAAAACATGTATAATAATATCTAATAGAATATCAGATATAAAAGAGTGCGATAAAATATTAGTTTTAGATCAAGGAGTTATTATAGAACAAGGAAATCATGAATCTTTATTAAAAAATAAAGGTAAATATTATGAATTTTTTGAAAATCAAGCACACAAAGCAGAATTTGAAGTATTAGCATAAACATAAATGGAAGGAGGGCGACATGAATAAAAATAAGAAAACATTAAAAAGATGTATAGAAATGATAAAACCATATAAAAAAACAATTATAATTGTAACACTTTTAGCTTTATTTATTGATATATGCGAATTGGTAAAACCATATTTATTAGAACAAGTAATAGAAAAATTTTTACCAAACTATAGTTATGAATATAATAATATTTCTATTACAACAATTACCATTGTGTATGTTTTATTAGTTATTATTGGAAATATTGTAGATTATGCCAACAGATATATTACCGGACAAATGGGAGAAAATGTTGTATATAAATTAAGAGAAAAATTATATAGTTACATAGAAAGAGCAAATGTTTCTTTTCATGATAAAACACCATCTGGAAAACTATTTGTTAGAGTTGTAAATGATACAGAAGATGTATATTGCTTATTTAGTGAAGTAGTAACAACAATTGTAAAAGACATATTAATTATTATTGGACTATTAATAATGATGATATATTTAAGTGTTCAATTATCAGTTGTTAATATAGTAGTAATACCACTATTATTAATTGTAACAATATCATTAACAAATTTAATGAAAAAAATATATGAAAAGGCCAAAGAAGCAAGAACAACATTAAACACATTTTTAGCAGAATCTATATATGGAATAAAACTAATAAAAATATTTAATAGACAAAAAGAAAAACAAAAAGAATGTGAAAAATATACGCAATCTCATTATGATGTAGAAAAAAATTTGGGAATATTATTTGCAATAATGCAACCACTAATTGAATGTATACAATGCTTAGGTATAACTATTATTGTATTAATTTGTACAAATAAATGGTTAGGAATAAATTTAGATGTTGGAATTATATATTTATTTATTACATATTTAAAAAAGATATTTCAACCGATTGATAGAATAGTTGAAAACATGGAAATTGTTGAAGATGCAATGAGCTCAATAGATAAAATATATGAGATATTAGAACAAGAAGAATCTATTGAAGATTATGAATCTGGAATAAAATTAGAAAATATAAAAGGAAAAATAGAATTTAAAAATGTATGGTTTGCATATGAAAAAGAAAACTGGGTTTTGAAAAATGTAAGCTTTACTATAAATCCAGGAGAAAGTGCAGCGTTAGTTGGAAAAACAGGCTCTGGAAAAACAACTATAACAAACTTAATTAATAGATTTTATGAAATTCAAAAAGGTGAAATTTTAATAGATGGTGTAAACATTAAAAAAATAAATAAAGAATTTTTAAGAAAAAACATAGGAACAATATTACAAGATCCATTTATTTTTGCAAAGTCAGTAAGGGACAATATTAAATTATATTCAAACGTATCAGATAAAAAAATAGAAGAAGCAATTCAAATGGCTTCTGCAACAGAGTTTGTAAATTCTTTAAAGGGAGGTTTAAATGAAATAGCAACAGAAAGAGGAAGCTCTTATTCTGCCGGACAAAAACAATTAATTGCATTTGCCAGAATATTTGCAATGAATCCATCTATATTTATTTTAGACGAAGCCACAGCAAATATAGATACAACAACAGAAAGCTTAATTCAAAATTCAATAGATAAAATTTCTAAAAATAAAACTTCTATATTTATAGCTCACAGACTGGCGACTATAGTAAATGTAGATAAAATTATTGTTTTAGATAAAGGACAAGTTATAGAACAAGGAAATCATAATGAATTAATAAATAACAATGGTTATTATGCTAAGTTGTATAATGCATATTACAATAGTTTGGTATAAAAAAGAGCAATAGCTCTTTTTTTGATGGGAATAAATATTTTATAAAAAATATATTGAAAATAAACAAATTTAATAGTAAACTATACTAAAGACGATTAAGGAGGATACGAATGAAAAGTGTTTTAAAAAGCGAAAAGGGTGTATCTTTAATAAGTTTAGGGGTAGCTATTATAATTATGATGATTATTACCAGTATGTTAATTTACAGCACAAAAGATACTATGCAAGTAAGTAAACTAAACAAAATGTATGAAGACATTTCAAATTTAACAGATAAAGTTTCAGCATACTATGCGCAATATGGTGATATACCTATTAAAAATAAAATAACTGAAATACCCAAAGGTATAGAAAGTTTAATGGGAGCAAATGACCAAGAAGGTGAATTTTATGTATTAGATTTAAAATCAATAGATGGATTAACTTTGAATTATGGACAAGACTATAAAGAAATACAAGAAAGTAATAGTAATTATGATATTAGCGAGAAAAATGATGTATATATAATAAATAACAGAAGTCATAACATTTTTTATTTGAAAGGAATTACAGTAGACCAAAAAAACTATTATACAAATTATACTGAAGGAGAAAAAGACGCAAACAAGGTTAACTTAAGATATGTTGATGGAATTAAAATTCCAAATGGATATTATTATATAGGAAAAAATAATGAAGACAAAGTTGTTATTTCAAATAGCATTAATGATGTTATTGATAGTAAAAATCAAAATGAATATCAATATGAATGGAATACAGCATTACCGGATGATGGTATTGATGAATCATATTCATTAAATGGTAACACATATACAGAGGAATTAAAAGAAAAACTTAATGAGAGTTTTAACCAAAACAAAGGATATTTTCAAAATTTGGTGGATAAAAAAAAGGTACTATTTATAGAAGTAGAAGACACTTGGTCACCAGTATATGAGCAAGAAGGAATATACACAGACGAGGATGGTTATACAGCCTATATTCCAGCTGGTTTTTGTGTTAGCACGCGAAAAAGCATGAGTAAAATAAAAAAAGGATTAGTTATAAAAAATAACACTACTTCAAATCAATATGTATGGATTGAAGTTCCAAAAAATATAACAGAAAATAGCGTTACAGCTCAGCAAATAGAAGAAGCGCTAAAAGAATATGTAAGTGATTATAGAAATGAAAATTATGAAGATGTATGGTATGATGGGTGTTATATAGATGAAAATTCTAATTCGAAAGATGCTTATAATGAGTTAAAAAATAAAATGTTAGAAAGTATAAAACTTAATGGTGGATTTTATATAGGAAGATATGAAGTAGGAACAAATGAAGTAGGAACAAATGAAAATATACAACCTGGACAAAATATACAAAAGAAAACAATAAAATATGCTCAAAGTGTAGCAAGAAGCATAGATGTAGATGAAAATTACAATTCAAGCTTAATGTTTGGAATACAATGGGATTTG
>CAKPKZ010000095.1 GCA_934167435.1 uncultured Clostridia bacterium
GGACTTAGTTTGTAAATTTATAGCTAAAAATGCAAATCTAACAACAAAACAAATTATAGAAGATAGCTCTATTTGGGGAAATTATGAAGACAAGACTAGTACAGGAAAAAAAGAAATATTAAATATATATGATATAGCTGATAATGATGCAGAGCTAACCTTAGAAAAAAGCAATGATAATGCAGGACCAGTAGTAGTAAGAGGAGGAGATTCTACTAATAAAAATGTAGCAAATAGAACTTCCACAGGAAAAACAAATGATAATCCAAATAACATTAATGCTTTCAGAATAACATTATTTAAATAATAAAAAAATGTCGCAAAAGGAAGTGTCCCTAATGTGACATTTTGTAATATTTTTGTAATATTTCTGTAAAAATAGATTGACTTTTTGACATTTTCGTTATATCATAGTAGTATTAAAAATTGTGTTTTTTAAAATCCTAAGGAGGAAAATTATGGGAGAAGTAATAGTTATAACATCAGGTAAAGGTGGAGTAGGAAAAACAACAACAACAGCTAATTTGGGATCAAGTTTAGCATTAGAAGGTAAAAAGGTTGTATTAATAGATACAGATATTGGGCTAAGAAATTTAGACGTAGTTATGGGATTAGAAAATAGAATTGTTTACGATATTGTAGATGTTGTCGAAGGAAAATGCAAATTAAGACAAGCTCTAATAAAAGACAAAAGATTTAAAGAACTATACCTACTACCAGCAGCTCAAACTAGAGATAAAAGCGCAGTAAATGAAGAACAAATGAAAGAATTAACGGATAACTTAAAAAAAGAATTTGACTATATACTTATAGATTGTCCAGCAGGGATTGAACAGGGATTTAAAAATGCTATAGCAGGTGCAAATAGAGCTATAGTAGTAACTACAGCAGAAATATCATCAATAAGAGATGCAGATAGAATAATTGGATTATTAGAATCATCTGAAATAAAAAATCCAGAATTAGTAATAAATAGAATAAGACCTAACATGGTAAGAAAAGGGGAAATGATGGATGTCGATGACATTGTTGACTTATTATCAATAGATCTTATAGGAGTTGTGCCAGATGATGAATATATAATTACACAAACAAATAAAGGTGAACCAGTTATACAAAATAGAAAAGCACCATCAGGAAAAGCATATATAGAAATTGCTAAAAGAGTATTAGGGGAAAAAATAGAAGTAACAATACCGGGAAGCGAAAAAGGATTTTTTGCGATGTTAAAAAGAATTTTCAGAAAATAAAAAAGTCGGAGGGAAAATAGATAATGTTTGAAGGCATAATAAATTTTTTTAAAAAGTCAGTAAAAAAAGAAGAAAAACAATTATCAAATAATTCAAAAAGTGCTGCCAAAGAAAGACTACATTTAGTTTTAATGCAAGATAGAGCAAATGTATCAGCAGACTTTTTAGAACTTATGAAACAAGAAATAATTGAAGTAATAAAAAAATACATAGAAGTAGATGAAGAAGCAATAGATGTTAGATTAACAAATCAATCTAATGAAGATGGAACAAACGGAGCACCTGCTTTATATGCAAATATTCCAATTATGAATATAAAAAACGAATCAAGAAAAATAACTAATCCAAATAAAGAAGAAAAACCAAAAGAAAATAAAGAAAAAAATGGCAAAGAAGAAAAAAATACAGAAAATACAGAAGATACAGAAGTTAAAAAACAAGAAAAAGAAATAGAGCCAAAAACAGAGCCAAAAGAAGAAAAAATAAATAAAAACACATCAAAACCAAAAAAGGACGTTGAATCAGAAAAAATAGAACAAGAAAAAGAGTGATTTGATGAGAAAAAGAGAACTAAAAAATATGGAGTGGGGGATATTAATAGTAGCTCTCATTTTATGTGCAATAGGATTAATTGCATTATTTTCTGCAACGCAAGAAAATGAATATGAAGAATTTACTAAACAATTAATATGGATTGGAATAAGTGCTATTGCAATGATAGCTGTAATGATTATAGATTATGAAGTATTGGTAAAAATTTCGCCAATTATATACGGGTTATTTATAATTTTATTAATTGCAGTATTATTTACAACCCCAATTAATGGAGCAACTAGTTGGTTCGACATAGGTGTATTTTCATTTCAACCAGGAGAGTTTGCAAAAATTGCAGTAATACTATTTTTAACATTTATAATTTCTAAAATTCAAGAAAGATATAAAGAAGAAATAAATAAACCAGTAAAATTATTAATAATATTATCAGCAATTGCATTACCATTATTACTAATAATAAAGGAGCCAGACTATGGTACTGCAGCAGCATATATTATAGCTACAATACTAATGTTATTCACAGCAGGAATAGACAAAAAGTATATTATTGCCTCAATATTAATAATATCTATATTAATACCAGTTTTATATAACTTTATTTTGCCAGACCATGCAAAAAAAAGAATAGACATATTTTTAAATCCAGAATCAGAACCAAGAGGTGCAGGATATAACATAATTCAATCTAAATTAGCAATTGGAGCTGGACAACTTACAGGAATGGGGCTGCTAAAAGGAAATCAAACCCAATTAGGTTTTTTATATCCTAAAACAACAGATTTTATTTATTCTGTAATAGGAGAAGAAATGGGATTTATCGTAGCTGGAGGAATAATTGTATTATATGTATTTTTAATAACAAAATCACTTTATATAGCCAAAACAGCCAAAGATGATAAAGGAGCATTAATTGCCTCTGGAATATCTGGAATATTCCTATTTCACATGATGGAAAATATAGGTATGGTCATGGGTCTACTACCTATAACAGGAGTACCACTATTGTTTATAAGTTATGGTGGAAGTTCAATGATAACAAGCTTTATATGTATAGGAATATTATTAAATATTAGTGGAAAAAGACAAAAAACAATATTTGTTAAATAAGAAAGAGAAAAAGATGTATTTAAAAAAATTAAAAATAGGAAATGTAGAATTAGACAACAACTTAATTTTAGCTCCAATGGCAGGTGTAACAGACCTGCCTTTTAGAGTTATATGTAAAGAATTTAACCCAGGGTTAGTATGTACTGAAATGGCAAGTAGTAAAGCAATTTTTTACAATGATAAAAAAACAAAAAAACTTTTAAATATTGAAGGAGAAAAAAGGCCAATTAGTGTACAAATTTTTGGAAGTGACGAAGAAACAATGGGGTATGCAGCAAATTATGTAAGTAAGTTTGCAGACATTGTTGATATAAATATGGGATGTCCGGCTCCAAAAGTAGTAAAAAATGGAGATGGAAGTAAATTATTATTAGACTTAGAAAAAGCTAAAACAGTAATAAAGTCAGTAATAAAAAATTCTAAAGTACCAGTAACTCTAAAAATAAGAATGGGATGGGACATGCAACATATTGTTGCAACTGAAATAGCAAAAATTGCAGAAGATTTAGGAGTTGCTGCAATAACAATTCATGGAAGGACAAGGTCAGAATTTTATAGTGGAAAAGCAAATTTAGATATTATAAAAAAAGTAAAACAATCTGTAAAAATACCCGTTATTGGAAATGGTGATATAATAGACGAACAAACAGCGTATGAAATGTTTGAATATACAGGCGTAGATGGAATAATGATAGGAAGAGGAAGTTTTGGAAATCCATGGATTTTTGAAAAAATAAAACACTATTTAGAAACAGGAGAAAAATTACCTCAAACAACAAATCAAGAAAAGTTAGAAGTTATAAAAAAACATATTGAGTTAATAACTGAAGAAAAGGGAGAAATTACTGGTATACATGAAATGAGAAAACACGTTTCGTGGTACACAAAAAATTTAAAAAATTCAAGCGAATTTAGAAGTGCTATAAATAAAATAGAAAACAAACAAGAATTTTTAACTACAATAGAAGAATATTTTAAAGCCCTATAGAATAAAAATGTGTATTAGAGTACACATTTTTTTTATTGGAGGTTTATTTTGAAAAAAGGAAAAATTGTTATATTTATAATTTTAATAATATGTGTTTTAACATGTTTTTTTCTAATTTTTAATAACAAAAAGAGTAAAATTTCTAAAATTGGAAATAATAGTAGTAATCAAGAAATTATTGATTATATTTTAAATATTAGTTCATACGAATTAACAGCAAATATAGAAATAAACAGTAATAAAAATCAAACTAAATACAAAGTAAAACAAAATTACATAAATCAAGAACAAATAATTCAAGAAATAGAAGAACCAAGCAATATACAAGGAGTTAAAATAATAAAAGAAGGAAATAATATTAAATTAGAAAATACACAATTAGGATTGAGCAGTATTTTTGAAAACTACGAATATATTGCGCAAAACGATTTGGATTTAGAGTGTTTTATAAAAGACTATAAAAACAATAATGATTCAAACTATGAAAGAACAGATAATACAATAAAAATGAATACAACAAATACAAGTAATAAATATAGAATATATAAAACATTATACATTGATTCAAATACAGGAAATCCAACGAAGTTAGAAATTAAAGATTATAACCAAAACACGACAGTTTACATATTATATACAGAGGTAAAGATAAAAAATAGCTAATGTATATAAAAATATTTCTTTACTTCAACTAATATTTAATGAAAAATATAGACTTGATAATACAAAATATTAGGAGTGAAGAAAATGGTAATTAGAAGAGGCGATATGTTTTATGCAGACTTAAGTCCAGTAGTAGGCTCAGAACAAGGAGGAGTAAGACCTGTATTAATAATTCAAAATGATTTAGGAAATAAATATAGCCCAACAGTAATTGCAGCTGCGATTACATCCCAGCAAAATAAAGCAAAGTTGCCAACTCATATAGAAATTGACTCAAAAATGTGTGGATTAAAAAATAACTCAGTTGTATTAGCTGAGCAAATTAGAACAATTGACAAAAGTAGACTAAAGGAAAAGATTGGGCATATAGATGATAATAAAGTTATAAATCAAATAAATAATGCTCTTGGTGTGAGTTTTGGATTAGAAGAATAAGAAGCTAAAATTAAATTTTTAGCTTCTTAATAATTTTTATTTCATCATATAATTTTTTTATAGATTCAACTTGTTTTGCATAAGCATTTTTATAATCTGAATATATAGACATATAATTTTCAAAATTTTCTTCTGGTCTAAATAATTGAGTTATCCCTTCTTTATAATAATTCTTAGTTTTCTCATCTTTTGCCATATTCATTTTCTCAGCATATTTTTCAATTTGTTCAAATCTCTTTAAATTACTATTTAAATTATCAATATAATTTTGAGTACAAACAATCTCATAGCTAATATCGTCAATAATTACTTTAAATAGAGCTTTAACAATAACAGGATTATTTTTACCTATTTTGGTATCGTAAGCCATTTCGTTTAAAGCATCAGAAGAACTTACTGTTTTATTTGGTTTTGATTCAGAACTTATAATTTTTAAAGTATCTGCAATACCAACATGAGTTTTATATTGTCTTTTACTAACTATAGCATCATATTCATCTGCAACTCTAATAATTTGTGCTTCGTAAGGAATATCCTTTTTTGTTAAACCTTGAGGATATCCAGAACCATCTAAAGCTTCATGGTGATACAAAGGACCGGCAGCATATGGACGCATTTTTAAGTCCTTCATACACATATTATAACCAATTGTAGTATGTTTTTTCATTATTTCAAATTCTTCATCTGTTAGCTGATTAGGCTTTTGTAAAATTTCAGGTGGAATAAATTGTTTTCCAATATCATGCAAATAAGCACAAATTGTACAATATTCAGTAAACCCTTTATTACAATGTAAATATTCACAAATTCTACAAGTAAGACTTGCAACATTTTCAGAATGCTTTCTTGTAAAAACATCTAATCTGTCTAACATATCTAGTTGGTATCTCATGCTTTGATCTAAGTTATATGATTTTAAAGTTGTTTTATCATAAAAATCGAATTTTTCTTGTTTCATAATTATTTTCTCCTATTATATTTTAACTTATCATATATTATATAATTAATGTGTTATTACTGTCAATAAAATATGTAATAACTAGTACTAATAAAATTTTAAATAGAAAAAGATTAACATAAATTTATATTGACTTTTAATAAAATTGCTAGTATAATTTTTATATCAAAGTATTGGAAGGCTACATCTTACAGTATGTTTAGATGTAGCCTATTAAC
>CAKPKZ010000096.1 GCA_934167435.1 uncultured Clostridia bacterium
TCTATTTTGACTTTTAGTGCATGTTTAATAATTCTTATTTTATATAAGATTCACCTCCGTCCCTTTTAATTATTCTTTATTTTTAATTTTTTGGATTTAATTTTGAAATAAATTTTTGAATTTAAACTTTTTGAATTTAATTTTTTTAGATATAACTTTTTGCACTAATTGTGCTAATAGATTTGTTTATTTTTATCATATTTATTTAAATTTGTAAATATGTTTTGAAACTTTTTTAATAAAAAAAGAAGCATTTGCAAGTTTTATATAAATAATCTTGCATTTGCCTCTTTTTATATTATTTTAAAATAGTTATTCTAAAACTTTTTTCTTTATTAGTATAATTCCTCCTAATAAAATTCCAAGTGATACTATTGCTACAGTAATTGGTACTATATATGCCTTATCTTGACCTGTTGGTGGAGTAACTATAACTCTTTCACCTCTATCATATAATATTGATGAACTTGGTGTTACTCTTCTTCCATAATCTTGTTGTACTTCTCTTATTTCAGTATCATTATTAATTGTTATTTCATCAGTAGCTGCTAATTTTTTTGATGTATTAAGTTCTGCTGTATTAGACTCACCTGGTGCTAATTGGTTTTCAAGTTTAGCATTTTCTAAAACTTTTTTAGCTTTTATTTTATACTCTTCAACGCCTTCTATGGTTTTAATTGATTGGTTTTTCCATTCCTCAAATATACATTTGTATTCTTTTTGTTCTATGCTGTCCCAAGAAATAGTTTCTTTAAAACTTCCATCTTCTTGTATACAACTACTATAGTATTGATTATAGTATTGATTAACTAAAGTACTATTATCATTACTTGTTTTTGTATCTACATTATTCCATTTTTCATTCTCCTCTATGATCTCTTGACTTTGAAGAGGCATAATTTCGTCTAAGTAATCATATACTTTTGTTGGTGTTAATTTAACAATATTGTTCTTATCTGTTCCATATTTATAATAATTTTCTGTCATATAATCTAATTCACTATTATTTTTTACTTCTATTTCATATTGAACTTTCAATATTGAACCTTGTATTAATTCATTTTCTAATTCTATATGTAATTGTCCATTCCATGGAATTTCATTTGGATTTGGTGCTACATATTTAACATATCCAGTTATATCTTGTTTATTGCCATTTTCATCAATTGTACAATCTACAATTGGTTGTCCATTTGCCAATGTTAATGTTACATGTTTAACCCTTTTGTTTATATCTAACTTCTGTCTTGGTCTTTCAATTAGTCCAAAGTCAATATTTTCTATTTTACCATTATTAATTCCTACTTCCATGTCATTAGTTGTTGCATCCATCGTTGTAGGCTTTTCTGTAGAATTATCTTTATCTATCTTTGTTCTGGTATCCAAATCATCAAGTGCATCAGAATATCTTGGTTCAGTTTTAGTATACCACCAAGGATTATTTTTTGAATTTCTATTATCTTCACTCCATATAGTAGATTTATAATCAACTACATTGTATTTACTATCATTTCCCCATGTATATACTAGTTTATACCTACCAGCAACAAAGTCTGTAATTTCAAACGTTCCATCAGCGTTAGTAGTAGCATCTATTGTTTTATATCCTTTTATAGTTTCAGCATCATTTAATTTGTCATCATTAATAATTTGTAGTTGTACCTTAACATCTTCAATTTTATTTTCATTTTCATCATACTGTCCATTTCCTAATCTTTGTTTACCAGCTCCTATTTCTCCTGTTGCATTGTCTTCAAATACAATTCCTGATATTGTTCTTTGTTTTATCTCTTCTTTTATAGTCACTTCTGCCTCATCATCTTCGTGCTTACCATAATCCAAATTACCAGGTTGAGAATCTATATCTACTCCTCCATATGAAGAATTAGAATTATTATAAGTACTATATGAACATATTTCGGCAGAAGCATTTATAGCCTTTAAACTTGTTATATTACCTTCATTATCTTTACTACTTATTATAGCATCTTTATTGTCTTTATTAATAGTTACTGTTCCATAAATTATAAGTTCACTATCTTTAGGAACATACACACTTCCATTTGCCAGTAATTCTATACCCTTAGCATCTCCGATATTTGTTGTAAAATTTATACTATTAATTTTAGTTTGGGAATAATCACTAGTTGTATACGTTTTTTTTGTTTTATCTGTTAATCCTATTTGATAAGTAATCTGCATTTCAAAAGTTGAGTCTTGGAAATCAGCGTTATATATCGGTAACTTATCAATATCACTTGGATATGTCTCACTTCTACCATTAACAGTAACACTTACTTTAGTCACATTCATAGTTAATTCAATATCTGGTATATCTCTAAGATATATACCTAAATTTAGCCCCTCTATTGTATTGGTACTTGTGTTATAGTATCCTATACTAGATTTATTGTTTTCTAATGTAATACTATCACTTTGAGCTGTTATCATATAGTCATTATCAACACCCGTTATATATCTATCGTCAATAGTTTTATTATTCCCTAATACCAATTTACTTTGTTTTAATTCATTATTTGTATTTTCAAGATACTTTAGATCTTTACGAACTTCTCCATTGCTATTAATAGCTATATTGTTTTCTATCGTTGCAAATTTATTATTAAAAGTTTGCCTGTCTTGTTTGTTAATATCTTCTTTAAAAACATTTCCATTTGCTGATTTTGCATGATTAGTATTTGTTGCTTGATATGTCATACCATTATAACTAATTTCCAAATGGTACTTACTTAATTCATCCTTTTTTATATCTTTGAATTGATACAATCCATATCTATCTATATTCGTTGAAGCTATTATTTTATTTCTATCATTATTATCTACAAGTTTTACTATAACATTTCCATTTGCACTAGTTACTTTCTTTTCTTGTTTTTCAGAATCCCATGTTCCGTTTATATCTTCTTTTTCTATCCATACATAACCTTTAAGATCTACTGTTGATTTTTTGTTATATATTACTGTTGCTGTACCTCCTTGTACTTTATATAGCCACATTTCTAAATCTATATCGCTAATATTCTTATTTTTAACACGATAATATGCCTCCTTTAAATATGTTGGTAACACTTGCCCACTTTCTAAAACACTTTCTTGGTTTAACTGATTAATAATCTCCTTATAATAGTTCAGCTCAGCTTTGGCATACGTATCAAATATATCTGAAATAAAATTGTATTTATTACTCTTGTTCTTTTTAAATAATTGTTGTAAACCCTCTTCTGTCCTATTAAACAAATCAAAATTGTTCTGTCTCTCTGTATTCATAATAATATACCATAGAGTATCTATCATATCATTTTTTTCTTTTTCGTAATTTGCGCTACCTTCTTCAGGATACTTTATATCATTTGTAATATTATCCAAGTATGTCTTTAAATATTCTGTTCTTTCTTTAGCTTTTGTTCCTGAAACAGTAACACTTGTTTCTCCTTGTCCTATTATCTCATACCCATCCGGTGCTTTCTTTTCTACAATCTTATAGTCCCACCCTTGTGGTAAATTAACAACCTCAATACAACCATTAGAATTAGTTCTAAAAGTTGTAGCTTCATCTTCTTTCCCTAAACCTGTATACGTATAGTTTTCATTACCCTTTTCTGCCTTTACATATTGGTCTCCTTTTTTTATTTGAAATTCTGCATTCTCAAGTCTCTTATCATGCTCATCTTTATCACTTTTTATTATTTTCAATTTACCATATGAATAGTTAATAAATTCTCTATCTTGGGTTTTTTCTGCAATTATCTGTACATCTTTGGAATTATTTACAACATAATACCCATCAAGTGGATTAGTTTCTTCTATTGTATAACTACCTACTGGTAAATTACTTACTTTAATTTTTCCGTCTTTATCTGTTTCAAGTGTTTCTATGGCATTCGATTTAGTTGAATATTTATATTCTCCATTTTTCCCTTCAGCCTTGATGTACGTATTAGCATTTTTATTCTTTATCTTAAATTTTACACCTGAAAGCGCATTCCCATTATTACCATCTTTCTTTATTATTTCTAATGAACCTGATAAAGGTATTTTCCATGTTAAGTCCTGGTAAGCGGGTTCTTCTTTTCCAAAATATTCTTCAATTGTTTGAATGACTCTAATATTTTGATAATTACCATCATTTCCGAGTACCATCTGTATAATAGAAGTTATTATATCCTCCTTTTGTTTCCTCCTGCTTTTTACCATACTTATAATTATTATCAGCACTACTATTTTCTCCGTCTCCATTCTGCTGGATCTAGTGTATAATATCCTTGTACTATTAGATTATAATATCCTTGTTTTTCAACTTTTCGCATATAAGTTAATGTACCATTTATTGTAATATTTTGTTTATCCCCTACTTTATCTTTACTTACCTCTACATATCTTTTCTTTCCTTCTATAATTTCTCCTACAACTAATTGATCATATTGCATTGTTACATCACTTGGAATATTATCAAATATTGGTCCAATTTTATAGTTACCATTGTTTAATACTTCTATTTTCACATTTTTTCCTTTTTCATATTCTACATCTTTATATTTAACATTTTCTTTTTGCTCCATAGTCACATCCCATTTATATAACAAGAACCCATGTGGATTTTTATTCCAATATCTCCCCGGATTAATACAATATGCTGTGTTGATATTATAATCATTTTTTCTTACTTCAAATTTATACCCGTAGTTATCATCTTTTTCAGCCACATCTGGGTTATAAGAATTAAGCTTAATATTAGCCGTAATACTAAATGGCAACATACTCTTTATCTTTTTTTCGAATTTACTATTACCAACATTAAAAACATATATATCTTCTTTATACTGTGTCTCACCTTTTTGCTTTTCCTCGAAAAACGTTCCATAACTATATCCACAACAAACCCATATACATAAGATTAGAGTCATAACAATTCTAAAATTCTTATTCTTTACAAATTTAATACCAATACCAAATAATATTAAACAAATAATTGTAATACCTATATAAATTAATTCTTTACCAGTACTTATAGAAACTATTAACTCTGCTTTTGAATAATCATCTTCTGTATTTACATTATTATTAGGAGTAGAATCTACATCTTTTGCATTCAAAGAATTACTAATTTCTGCTATTTCAGCAATATTAGTATAAGTTCCTGTAGCGTTTTCTTTTAAGTTTACAGTTGCAATTAAAGTAACCTCTGCACTTTCGCCTGGTTTTATTGCCTTATTTGCTAAACTAGTATTATAAACTTTACCATCTTTTGTTTTTATCCAACTATTATTTAATTCTGTAGAAAAGTCTAAACCTTCTGGTAAATAATCTACAATTTTACTAGCTGTTGTTTCTAATTCTCCTTCATTTGTAACTACTATTTTATATTCTACAACAAGTGTTGCACCATTTATTTCTTTAGCCTTAACTTCTACTTTAGCTAAATTTTTCTTATCATATGTATATTCTTTTACATCATTTGATGTTTTTACTGTTACTTTAGAAATATATTTATCTAGTCTTAAATCACATATTTTGTTTTTTATAAGTCCCATGTCTATGTTTGCAATATTAGCATTTACACTTAATATATCTGTTACTGCAACTTTTGTTTTAACACCATTTATTCCAATTTCCTTTTGAACAAAATCAGAATTATAATCAGAAGATGCATTAGCAACTTTGTATTGTGTTAAAGTATAATTATCTGAATCGTATTTAAATATAACTATATATTTGCCACTTTCTAAATTTGCAAAACTATATTTACCGTTTTCGTCAGTTACTTGTTCTTCTTTAATTTTATTTGCATCTTCAATGTCCACCAACATAACTGTAATGCCACTTAATAATTGTTCGTCATCTTGTCTTTTTCCATCTTCGTTTTTATCTACCCATGCAGCACCACTTATACTATGTTTTTCTGTAATATCACTACCATTATCCTCATTTCCTGTGTTGTTATCTTCATTGCCTTTATTATCATTATCATTTCCATTATTTCCGTCATCTATTTCATAATCTGCCGGAATAATATTATGTGTAATTATATTAGATTGTTTTGAATCAATTGTATCTCCTGTTATATAAGCACTGTTTTCTATTTTTGTTTTTTGTTCTACATAGTCTGCTTCTGCTGTTACTTCTATATTTACACTTTCACCATATGGAAT
>CAKPKZ010000097.1 GCA_934167435.1 uncultured Clostridia bacterium
GTTCATAATCTCGGTAAAAAGATAAAACTTTCAGAACTAGAACAATATATAAAAGGAAACTAGATACTATTTATTCTCTATAGAGGGAATTGACAAATCTTAAAAAAGTGATATTATAAATAACCAATGAAGAGGTATGCTCTAGAAATGGAGGTACATCTATGAAATATAAACACAAGATATCGAAAAATTATAATATTGAATTTATTGAGGAGTCAGTAGTATTTAGACTTTACTAGATACTATTGTCTCCTCTTTTTTAGTAAAAGGAGTTGAGTTTTAATGAAAGACAAAAAGAAAATTGCAGGACTTTATATTCGTGTATCTACTGAAGATCAAGCAAGAGAAGGATTTAGTTTGCCAGAACAAGAAAAAAGATTAAGAGCCATGTGTGAGTATAAAGGTTATGAAGTATATGATGTATATGAAGAACGAGGAATAAGTGCTAAAACTGGTAATTACAGGCCTGAGTTTGAAAGATTACTACAAGATGTTAGAGATAAAAAAGTAAATACTATTGTAGTGTTAAAATTAGATAGATTAACAAGGTCTGTTGCAGATTGGGAGAAGATACTTTCATTTTTAGAAGAAAATGAAGCTTATTTGGATTGTGCTAATGATGAAATAAATACTACAAATGCTAATGGTAAAATGATTTCAAGAATACTTACATCAGTTTCACAACAAGAAATTGAAAGAACAAGTGAAAGAACTAAAATAGGACTAGCTGGTGCCATTAAGGTTGGACATATTCCACATCAAGCACCTTTAGGTTATAAACATGAAAATAAAAAACTTGTAGTCGATTATGCTACAAAAGATGTAGTTATTAGAATATTTAATATGTATCATGATGGATTATCATATAAAAAGATAAGCAATATTTTAAATGAAGAAAAAGTATTAGATAAAACTAATTGGAGAGATTCAACTATCTTAAATCTACTTGAAAATCCTATTTATAAAGGAGACTTTATTCATGGAAGAAGAACAAAGCACCCTACATATTATTTTGATGTTGTAGAACCATTAGTAAGCAAAGAATATTGGGAAGAATGCCAAGTTCAACAAAAGAAAAATTCTAGAAATTTTCAAAGAAGTTTAACTTATCTATTTATGCAAAAACTAAAATGTCCTAAATGTAAAAGAATATTAGGTGGTAAAGCAACTACTAAGAAAAACGGTAATTCATATTATTACTATTATTGTCATGATTGTAAAATTAGTTTTAAAGAATCTGAAATAGAAAAAACAATAGATGAATATATGGATTCTATTGTTGAATATGATTCTATCGTTAATCAATACTTCTTACCGATGATTAAACAAAAAATAGAAAATCCTAAAGAAGAATTAGAAAAGGAATTAAGAAGTCAAAAATCTAAATTTGATAGGATTAGAGAAGCATATATCAATGAAGTGTTTACTTTAAATGAATACAATGAGCAAAGAAAAAAGGTAGAAAAAATAATAAATGATTTGGAAACTAAATTAAACGAAACTGAGGTGTGTGAAAAATTAAAATTTACTCCTAATGATATTTTAGTTAAAAGAGATATCGACTTTATCAATTCTATCAAGTATCCAGAAAAATTTAAACAAAGAAATAAGTTTTGGAGCGAATATACAAGAGAAGAAAAATCAGAATTAATAATGAAGTATATTGAAGAAATAGAACTTACTGATAAATATGGAAATAATAGTGATGTAGAATTTATTAAGTTTAGAGAAAGTATAGCAAATACTTCTAATGATTTATATTTCCAAGGCTATTATGATAGATATGTTCCATCACTATTTGGAAATATTTATGGAAAAATTAGATTTAGTGAATATCTACCTGAAGAAGAGATGGCACAGCAAATAATGAGATTAAGACAATTCTATGATGTTGGTTATTATGAAGCAACATATAATGTTAAAGATAAAGTATTCTATTTTAACTTTTTAGAAGATAAGAAAACAATCGTCAGAGTATTCCCACTTGAAGATTATAGGAATATGGATCCTGATGAGAAAATGGAAACATATAATCTTGGAGTATTATATGTTAAAGAAGATAATGGAACATTACTAGAAAATGAGGATGATGTATTCAAATATATACCTGCTGAATGTGATAGTAATGTTGCATATAGTAAGGAACCTATATATGTAGAATCAAAAACTGTTCCTTACTATGAAGATGAAGGAAATTCAGAAGATGAAATTTCTTCATAATAAAATGTGGGGCACGTTCTAACCTATAAGGTTGGAAGTGACGATAACATTTTATTTTATCTTATGAAAGTTTTAATTATTACTTTAGTTTTAGTTATTACTTGAATAAGATAAAACGGATTCTAAGGTGTTAAACCTTAGCTCCCATATCTTGTTAGTATGACAAGATATATAGGGAGTTATACATCTTGTCAATGATATTAAAATATCCTTTTCAAGATATAATTGGAGGTGAATTTGTGTTAGAACTATCATACTCATTTCATATTGGAAATGATAAGAATAAAACTAAAAAAGCAAAGCAAAAGAATACTCCTACTAATTACAATAATAATGCTATTCAAAATGCTATGCAGTTATCAAAAGTAAATCATCATAACTTAAGACAATATGATAATAATCCAGAGAAGATAAAAACTTTGTATGGTTCGAATGATATTGTAAGAGATGTTAAAGATTTGTATAAACAGGAATTTGAAGAAGCAAGATTAGAATATAATTCTAAACAAGCTAGAGATGATAGAAAAATAAAAGATTATTATAGTAAGATTAGCAATGATACAAAACACGATTTAGCAGTAGAAATTATTATAGAACTTGGAGATATGGATTATTGGTGGGACAAAGAAGAAAAAGAAATGTATAAGATGACTAAAGTCTATGATGAACAAATTTTATATTTAAAAGAATTAGTTCCTGATTTTAAAGTAGCAAATGCAACTATACATTTTGATGAATCTTCTCCTCATCTTCATATAATAGGAATAGCAGTTAAAGAAAATTGTAAAACAGGTATGACTAAGCAAGTTGGTAAATGTAGTGTTTTTACAAAAGATAATTTACCTAAAATACAAGATAAAATGAGAGTTAAATGTATTGAATCATTTAATAAAGAATATGGTTTAAAAGCTATTTTGAAAGATAAACAAAAGGGAAGAAATATTGATTATAGAGTTAGTCAAATGGCTGATTACGATGAACTTAAAAAGAATTATAATAAACAAAGACAAAAAATTAATAAACTAAATAATCAAACTAAAGATTTAAATACTAAATCAGAAGAAATAAAAGATATTGTTAATAATTTAAGGAATCAACCATTATCAAATAAAAATTTGCTTTTATCTAATCAAAATAAAGACAAGATAATTGAATATATTGAAGAAGTAAGTAAATCTACAAACAACTTTAAAGAAATAACAAACTGCTCCTTATCAATAGATAAGATTAAGGAAGATTTTGAAGAAAATCATAATGCTATTGAAGATTTAAGAAAAAGAGTTAGATTACAAAATGAAGAAATAAAAGATTTACAATATGATTTAAATGATAAAGACAATGAAATTTCAAGATTAAAATCTAAAATAGAGGATTTAAAAGATACAATAGATTATTGGAAGGATAAGTTTCAAAGAGTTGTTAAATATATTCATGATAAAATACATGGAATATTTGGTGATAAAGACGATAAATATAAAGAAATGGCTGATAATTTATTTATAAACGGAATTATGGATGAAAAAGAATATACCAATGTAATCAGCAAAAAAGAAAAAAATTGTGATGATTTTGAAAGATAATAATAAATATATGATTTATATGGTAAAATAAAAGTTATAAAAATTTAACTAGGAGGTAGAATATGTCAGTTACAATGTATGAAAATTCTGTAAAAAGAAAAAAAGATGAAATTGCAAGATTAAAAAAGGAAAGAGTTAGATATGTAAATACAATTAGTGATTGTAGTAAAAAAATTTTAAATGCAACAAAACAAGCAAGTTCTACAAAATCTTCATCTACTTATAAGAGTAAAATTAATGAGATTGCTAGAGAAAATAAGAAAAAAAGTGATGCTGAAAAGAAAATAACTGAGTATGATAAAAAGATAACCATCAAGGAGAGTGAATTGTTAAAAGAGGAACAAAAACTTAATAAAGCTAAAGAGATGGAATATCAAAAGTTAGAAAAACAAAGAAAAATGACTATTGATGGTTTATCAATGGATTTATCCATTCAAAAATCAACCCAGAATGAACTTATTAAAGAGATTAAAAAACTTAAAGAAGCTAAGAATAAAATTAATATATTATTTATTGCATCTAATCCAGACATCGAATTTATTGATGATGATGGTAATACTATACAACAACAAAAATTAAAACTGGAAAAAGAGGCAAGAGAAATACATGAATCAATTCAAAAATCTCTAAAAAGAGACTCTATATCTTTTGAAACAAGGTGGGCTGCAAGAGTTACTGATTTAATTCAGTTTATAAATGAAGTTAATCCAACTATATTACATTTTAGTGGACATGGTACTTCTGATGGGAAATTAGTTTTTCAAGATAATAATGATCAACCAAAATTATTAAATATGGCTACTTTAATTGAATTGATTAATGCTTCATCAGATAATCTTAGGTTGGTTGTATTAAATAATTGTTATTCTTCAATAATATCTGAGAAAGTTATTGATACTATAGAGGCATCTATTGGAATGAATAATTCTATTGGAGATGAGGCAGCAATTGTTTTTGCATCACAACTTTATTCTTCTATAGGTTTTGGTCTTTCTTTAGAAAAGGCGTTTCAGCAAGCTATTGTAGCACTAAAATTATACGATATTCCAGAAGATGGAACACCTAAATTGTTTGTGTCAGATGGAATAGAAGCAAATGAAATTTATTTAGTTACTAAAAATTAAATGAAGGGAGAATAAATAATGATAAATGAAATAGTAGATAATAATAAAGTTTTTAATGATTATTACGAAAAAATTAATCAAATGATAATAAATTCTAAAACAAATATTATTAGAAATATAAATCATGAAATGGTTGAATTATATTATAATATAGGACAAGCAATAAATGAGCTTATTGATGAGTATAATTTAGAAAAATCACAAAATGAAATAATTAAATCTTTTTCTAATAAACTTACAAAACAATTTGGGCAAGGTTTTAGTGTTTCAAGTTTAAAGAAAATGAAAAAATTTTATCAAGTATTTAATGGTGGTTCCACACTGTGGAACCAGTTAAGCTGGAGTCATAATAGGTTAATTATGAATATAGATGATAACAAAAGAAGAAATTTTTATTTAGAAGAATGTATAAAATCAAATTGGAGTGTTAGACAATTAGAAAGACAGATAAATAGTTTTTATTATGAAAGATTAATTTCTACTAAAGAACCATATAAAGAAGAAGTAAAAAATGAAATAAACATTTTAGAAAAGAAAGATAAAATAGAAAATTTTATAAAAGATCCATATATATTAGAATTTTTAGATATAAAAGATAAGAGATTTTTAGAAAGAGATTTAGAATCTAATCTATTGGAGCATATTCAAGAATTTTTGTTAGAATTAGGAAGAGGATTTTCGTTTGTATCAAGACAAAAAAGAATAGATGTTGATGGTGATAATTTTTACATCGATCTTGTTTTTTATAATTATGTACTTAAATGTTTTGTTTTGATTGATTTAAAATTAGATAAATTGACTCATCAAGATATTGGACAAATGGATTTCTATGTAAGATATTTTGATAACGAAATAAAAGAAAAAGAAGATAATCCAACTATAGGTATAATTTTATGCTCTGATAAAAAAGATACTATAGTTAAATATTCCGTATTGAATGATAATAAAAATTTATTTGCTTCAAAATATCAACTTTATTTGCCAACAGAAAAAGAATTAGCTTTAGAAATAGAAAAGCAAAAGGCTGAATTTAATGATAATAATTAAGTGGTTCCACAGTGTGGAACCACTTGCAATAAAAATTACAAGTTCGAGAAAAATTGACATTTCAATATATATATGATATTATTTTATACATAAAAACGAGGAACAAGAGGAGTA
>CAKPKZ010000098.1 GCA_934167435.1 uncultured Clostridia bacterium
TTTGATACAGTGCAAAAAATGGTAGTAGTTCAAAACTACAATAGAAATGAAAAGAAAAATATGTTTTTATTAGATGGTTTACTTTTTTGTTATGAATGCAAACATAAAATAGGAGTAAGAGGAAAAAATAATGGTAATTATTATATGGTGTGCAACAATTATCGCAGGAATTCAAAATTAGGACTTTGCACATCACATGGTTTTAGCTATTCTAATTTGGAATATACGGTAATTAATTATATTAAAAATTTATTTAAAAAAATAGATAATGAAAAAATAGAATTAGAAGTAAAAAAAGGAATGACAAAATATGATTATGGAAAAATACTTCAAAAACTAGAAAACGAGATAAAATTAATAAATAGCAATATTGACCAGATGTATATAGACAAATTAAACAATAAAATAAGTGAAGAAATGTATGAAAGATTATTAAAAAAATTGGGAGATGAAATAAAACAAAAGGAAAAAGAATACATAGAAATTAAACAACAAAAAGAAGAAGCAAAACAAGATGATACAGAAAAAATAAAAAGTGTTGTACAGGATTTTCTGAGTCTAAATAAACCAACATCAGAAATTATGAAAGTAATTATTAATAGAATAGAGATACATCAAGACAAACAGTTAGATTTGTATTTTAATTTTAAACAATTAAATAATTTAAAAGAAAAAATATAATGCTAATTTAATTCTTAAATTAGTCAAAAATAAAAGTCATAACAGTCTATTTTTATATCAACCAGAAGGTATATCCATGGCTGTGCCAATGAAAAACGGAGGAATGCCAAAATCAAAAATAATATTTTACGTTGTATTATCTGGAATAACGACAGGGGTTGGGGCATTTTTAGGAGCAATTGTAGGAACAATTTCGCAAACTATAATAGCTGTTTGCCTAAGCTTTGCTGCAGGGTGCATGCTGTATATTGTATCTGGGGAACTAATACCAGAATCTAACAATTTATACAAAGGAAGAATGACAGCAGTAGGAAATATGTTAGGATTTATTATAGGAATGATAGCAACCTCAATATAAAAAATGATATTTATAAAACTACTTGCTTTTTTCTAATATATGTAGTAAAATACAAACATAAATTTGAATAATGGAAGGAAAATAAAATGCAAGATATATTAGAAGGATTAAATAATAAACAATACGAAGCAGTTGTAAACACAGAAGGACCATGTTTGGTAATTGCCGGTGCAGGAAGTGGAAAAACAAAAGTATTAACACATAAAATAGCATATTTAATGCAAGAAAAAAACGCCAAACCATGGGACATATTAGCAATTACATTTACAAATAAAGCAGCAAACGAAATGAAGGAAAGAATAGAAGGGCTAGTTGGAGATGCAGTAAGAGATATGTGGATAGGAACATTCCATTCTATTTGCGTAAGAATTTTAAGAAGATTTATAGATAGAATAGGATTTGAATCATCATTTATAATATTTGATACATCAGACCAAAAAACATTAATAAAAGCATGTTTAAAAGAACTAGGCATTGATGACAAAATGTTTACAGATAGAGCAGTACAATCAGAAATAAGCAATGCTAAAAATGAAATGCTAGAACCAGAGCAATATTTAGTAAGAGCAAATGGAGACTTTAGAAAAGAAAAAATTGCATCAATATATCAACTATATCAAAAAAAATTAAAAGAAAACAATGCAATAGATTTTGATGATATTATAAACTATACAATAAAAATATTATTAGAAAACCTAGATGTATTAGAATATTACTCTAACAAATTCAAATACATACTAGTAGACGAATATCAAGATACGAATAAAGCACAATTTACATTAGTAACAATGTTAGCATCCAAAAACGGTAATATTACTGTAGTTGGTGATAATGACCAAGGGATATACAGCTTTCGTGGAGCAGACATTTCAAACATATTAAATTTTGAAAGAGACTTTCCAGGAACTAAAATTATAAAATTAGAACAAAATTATAGATGTACAGGAAACATATTAAATGTTGCAAACTCAGTTATAAAACACAATGAAGTTAAATATGATAAAAAATTATGGACAGAAAACGAAACAGGAAATTTACCAAAATTCTATTTAGCAGACAATGAATATGATGAAGGAACATATATAGTAAAACAAATAGAACATTTAAAAAGAGAAGAATATTATAAATATTCAGATTTTGCTATATTATATAGAATGAATACACAATCAAGAGCAATAGAAGATATACTAAGAAGAGAAAACATACCATACAAAATCGTAGGAGGGTTAAAGTTCTACGAAAGAAAAGAAATAAAAGATATAATTTCATATTTACGATTAATACAAAACCAATCAGATAACTTAAGTTTAAAAAGAATAATAAACGAGCCTAAAAGAGGAATTGGAAAAACAAGTCTTGAAAATATAGAACAATTATCTAATTCTAATGGTGTTTCGATGTATGAAATTATAAAAAATGCAGAACAATATGGACTAAATAGAGTATTTTTAAACTCAAGAGAATTTGTAAATGCAATAGAAGAACTAATAGCGCAAAAAGAAGAATTATCAATATCAGAATTAATAAAACAAACATTAAAAAAGACAGGGTATGTAAAAGCGTTAGAACAAGAAAATACAATAGAGGCAGAAAACAGAATAGAGAACTTAGATGAATTTTTAACAGTTGCAATAGAATTTGAAGAAGAATTTGCCGAAAATAAATTAAGTGACTTTTTAGAGGGAATAACATTATCTAGTGATTTAGACAATATGGAAGAAGCGGAAGAATCAGTTACATTAATGACATTACATAGTGCAAAAGGTTTGGAATTTCCAGTTGTATTTTTAGTAGGAATGGAAGAAGGAATTTTTCCAGGATATAAATCTATAGGAGAACCAAAAGAATTAGAAGAAGAAAGGCGTCTTTGTTATGTTGGAATAACAAGAGCAAAAGAAAATTTATATTTAACTTGCAGTAAGCAAAGAACAATATTTGGTTCAACAAGTTGTAATCCAATGTCTAGATTTTTAAAAGAAATTCCAAAAGAATTGTTAGATGGTTATGAAGAAGAAGACAGCAAAAAGGAATTTTCAGATTCAAAATACAGTTGGACATACGGAAGTAAGGATAATGGAAATATAAAAACATATAAAATCACAGAGCAAAAAAGCAAAGTTGTAGCAGCAAGTGGATTTATGTTTAGAACTGCAGATAATTTCTTAAATTCATTAACATCAAATAAGAAACAGGAAACCATAGATTTGTCAAAGTATGAAGAAGGAGTTAGAGTTTTCCATAAAAAGTTTGGAGAAGGCACAATACAATTAGTAGAACCAGAAGGTGAAGACTTAAAAGTAGATATTAACTTTGACAAAGTTGGGCATAAACGACTTATGGCAAAATTTGCAGGGCTTGAAATAATATAAAAATAAAAAACAAATGGAATGCACCCAAAATGTTAGGTAAAAACTAACAAAGAAAGGTGCATTTTTTTATTTTAAATTTATGTATAAAAAAATAAAAAAAGCAAAAAATAAATAAGTATAAAAAAGAAAGGAATGATTAAAATGGCAGATTTAAATCAATTAGAATTACAACATTTAAGACATTTAATAGGTGCACATGAAACTGCATACCAAAAATTAAACACATATTCATCACAAGCAGTAGATCCACAAATAAAACAAGTATTTACAAAAGCTGCGCAAGACAGTTTAAATACTAAACAAAAATTAATGACATTTTTAAATGAGTAAGGAGGAAATAATGGACGAGAAAACAATGGTAAACGATATTTTATCAGGAGTAAAATCTGACTTAACTGCATACCAAACAGCAATTACAGAAGCTCAAAACATGCAATTAAGACAAACACTTCAACAAATAAGAAATAATGACGAAAGTTTCCAATTTGAATTATTTAAAGTAGCTCAAAATAAGGGTTATTATAAACCAGCACAAAAAGCTACAGTAACTGAAGTTGGAACAGTAAAAACAGAATTACAACAATAATAAAAATACAAAAGGAAAAAATCCTTTTGTACTACATAGTATAAAAATAGGAGAAAAAGCCAAAAAAACAGAGATAAAGAAAGTATTTTTAAAAAATGCTAGGGAAATAAGGTTTTAGTCAATTTGAAAAAAACATAAAAATGAAATATTATATACACTATCATATACAAAGGAGATAGTGTAATGTTTAAAAAAGTAATTATACACGCTAAAAGATCAGTTAAAATTATAGTTTTAACTATGATTGCTACTTTTCTAATTATAGGTGCAGTTGCTTTTCTATACAAACCGACATATAGTGTAACAATAAACGGGGAGCAAGTAGGGTATACTGAAAATAAAAGCGAATTACAAAAAACAATAAATAATTATTTAGAAAATGGCGAAGGAAACAATGTAGCATTTGTACAAATTAAAAATCTACCAGAATACAAACTGTGCTTGTTAAAAAAAGGAATTGTAGCAAATGACGAAGAAATAATTGCTAAAGTAAAAGAAGAGGGTATTACATATTATCGATACTATGCTATTTTAGACAATCAAGAAGAAAAAGCATATGTTTCAACATTTAAAGAAGCAGAAGGTGTTGTAAATTCATTAAAGGAAAAAAATAGCTCTAATTTAGAGGGAATATCAATTATAGAAAAATACGAAACTCAATTACAACCAATAATATCAGAAGAAGAAGCACTAGCAAAATTATATGTAGAACCACCAAAAAAAGTTGTAGTAGCAAAAAATAATTCATATTCAAAATATGAAGCAACAGGAAGTGTTAATACAGCAAGTAAAACATCTACTGCAAAAGCCAATATTGGAATAAGCCTAATAAGACCTGTTTCAGGAATAATAACTTCAAGATTTGGAGCAGGAAGTAGTATAAGAAGGTCATCACATACAGGACTAGATATAGCAACATCAACAGGAACACCAATAGTTGCGGCAGCTCCTGGAACTGTTACATTTTCAGGATGGAAAGGTTCATATGGAAATATGATTGTAATAACACATTCAAACGGAATTCAAACATATTATGGCCATTGTCAAAAGCTATATGTATCTGCTGGAGCAAAAGTTTCGCAAGGACAAACAATAGCAGCTGTTGGTTCAACAGGAAACTCTACAGGACCACATTTACATTTAGAAGTTAGAGTTAATGGGGTAGCATATAACCCACAAAATTATGTATATTAATAAAAAGGAATGAAATCTATAATAAAGATAATCATTCCTTTTTTGTTATTTTGCAAAAAACTTTATACCTGTTAATATTGCGTTGTTTTTTATAATTGGCTTTCCATATTCTAATAGTTTACCCTCAAAACTTTTTGTATAATTTATGCAAGTTGAAAACTCCGAAATATATGAGTGAAGGCAAGAAAAATTAGAATTTTTTTGATTAATATTAGAAAATACTAAATAATAAGTATTTTTATATGAATATAGAATTATACTTTTAGCTAACTTTTCATTACTGTTCATAATTTTAGACTTATTTACTGCCTCGCAAAAAGCGCAGAACTCTTCAAAATTATTAAAGTTATAAATTTTATTTTGAGCCACTATTGGATTAGCTTTTTTTCGCGCACAAACTAATCTTTTTTTATTATGTATGTTATTTCCAGAAGTTTTTGAAAATTTAGTTATGGTAAAAACAAAAACATCATCTGGTGAAGAAAAAGATTCTATTAAAAGTTTGCAGTCTTTGGTAATAAAACCAAGTTCCTTTTCAGCACGATCTAACATTTCAATAAAAAATTCCTGAAATTGTTTTTCATTTGTTATAAAGTCTTTTAATGTTAAATCTTTTTTTTCTAAATCTTCTATGCTAAGAATAATGCGAATTTTATCCTCTGTTAATTTTTCAATTTTCATATAAGCTTCTCTCCTTTTATATAATGCTAAATATATTATACTACTATTACTATTATATTTAAAGCAACAATTTTTGGTAATTATATTTATAAAAATATTTGTAGAATATATATAACACAAAAAAAGAAGTTAGTGTAAAATATTTGTAGGCAAAAATAAAAATTTTGTCTACATTTTTTAATTTAATATTGAAAAAACATGGTTA
>CAKPKZ010000099.1 GCA_934167435.1 uncultured Clostridia bacterium
TTCATTAACCTCTTTTAACACATTCCCTACTTCTTGTATATTTTTTATAGGTTCTAATCTTTTAGCTTTAAATATTTCTTCATACTTATTATCTTCGCCTAGGATTTTACTTGTGATAATATTAGCAGCTATATTAGATGATGTAATTCCCCATTTGTTAAAACCTGTAGCAATATACACATGTGGCATTACACTTGAAAATTCACCTATATATGGAATTTTGTCTAATGATATGCAATCTTCTGCAGTCCATCTATACAAAATTTGAGATTGTGGATACATTTGCTTTATTATTTTTTCTAGCTCTTTGTATCCATTTTCTAATTCATCTGTTCCTGTTTTATAATCATACCCTACCACTAAAAGTAATTGCTTGTCTTTTTCATTAATTACCCTAAAAGAAATTGTTGGTGTTTCAGAACTTATATACATTCCTGAAAATAATTTTTCTTTTACATCTGCAACAACTGCAAATGAAGTAGATTGATACATTTTTAGAAAATAATAACCTGGAAAACTTATAAATGGATATCTAGTTGCAATAATTACATTATCTGCAAGTATTTTGTTATTGTTTACATATACAACATATTTTCCATTTTCCTTTTCTATATTTGTTGCCTTTGAGTTTTCATATATTTTCCCACCATTTTTTATTATACATTCACATAGTCCATAAGCATATTTTACAGGATTAAATTGTGCTTGATTCGTAAATTTTAATGCACCTTTTATATTATTTAATGGTAATTCTATTTTATCTACAAATTCACTTTTTTTATTTAAAACATTATTAATAACATCATTTTCAATTTTTATTTTACCAACATCATCTTGATTTTGAGTAAAAACATATGCATCCTCTTTATTAAAATCACACTGTATATTCTCTTTATCTATTATTTTTTTTATATTTTCAATAGCCTTTTCATTTGCTTCCAAATACTTTAATGCAAATTCTTCCCCTTCTGAATTAATTAAATAATTATAAAAGAGCCCATGTTGACTTGTTATTTTTCCTGTTGTTTTTCCACTTGTATGACTACAAATTTCATCTCTTTCAACTATTGCCACACTCATTTTAGGACTTAAATAATATCCACAGCTAAGCCCCGTAATTCCTCCTCCTATTATGCACACAGATACATTTATATTATCTTTTACTTTCTCAAAATGTTGATAATCCTCCTTATTTTTATTCCAAAATGATTCCATAATTCTCCTCCTATATATATTTTTTGCATTGGTAATTATTTTATACATTTTGAAATTATTTACTCAAGGCTTTTACATATTATTGCAAAATTACTTATATTCTATTGTATTTTTGTTAATTTCATTATTATTTAATATTAATGGTAATATTTTTTCAATAAACTTGCACTCTAATTTTTCTTCTTGGGTTGGATTATTACTATTAACAATTCTGGCAACTTGCATCTTTAAATTATCTTCTATTCTTTCTGAACTTTTATTAATATAATTAGATATATTTTGTAGTTCAATTAATTTTAACTCTATACATCTATTTATTTTTTCAGACTCCCTTTTAGAATTTATAGCCATTACAATAGATATAATTCCTAATATTATTGATATAATTGCCATACTAACATTTAATACTTCCATTCTCTTCTCCAATCTATTTATTTTTTGTTACATATATATTATAATGTATCAAAATTTGTTTTCAATGTTTTCGAGTTAATTTTTATAATCAGTATCAAAACTATATTAATAGGAGGTTAAAAATGGAAAATGTATCAAAAAATATAAAAGGACTAGGTTTAAGACTTGGACAATGTAGAACCTCTTTAGGGCTTAGTCAAGGGCAATTAGCAGATATGCTAGGAATATCTAGGCCTAATTATACAGCAATAGAAAATGAAAATGACGGAAGATTTCTAAAGGACTATCAATTAAAAAAGGCTTCACAAAAATTAGGCGTTTCTTCTGATTATTTACTTGGATTAATATCTGATCCTAATCCTAATGCAGAAATAATGGCTATTACTAGAATTTCTGGACTTTCCAGTTTGTCTATTTATAAATTAAACTCGTTTTTAGGTTTATATCATTCTGATGATATATTAAATACAATCGATAATTTTATAGATCATTTTGAATCAAAATTTTGGGAATTAATATGTTTATATAAAAAATTTAGAAGCTTTTATAATCAGAAATATAAATTCATACTACAATTTACTGACGATATATCATTTCCAAGACTTAATTTTTTTAGTGGAAAAGTAGAATTTTCAAAAATAAATCCACATCAAAAATATTTTTATTATGACATAAAAGAAGGTAAGAAATTTTATGATATATCTACTAAAATGCTAACAGTTCCTAAAGGTGAATTTAACAAAAATTTTGAAATACTTTGTCAGTGGCTAAAAGATGGAAAATACACTGAAGATAATTTATATTTATATGATGATTGTGAAAAGCAAAAACAGTTTAAAGACTCTCTTGAATATATAAAAAACACCCTACATGATTTAATTATGTTATTAGACTTTGACGAAACGGGTTTAATATTTTCCCTTGCTCAAAAGGAAGAAGAAATTCGTACTCTTATAGATAAACTTATAAATTTGATATCTTCAGCAAGTAAAGAACCTATTGATCGAATTATTGAAAATTTATGGTCATGTTTAACATGGTTCTCTCAAACAATTGAGTATTCTTTAAATTTTATAAAATTTAGGATTAATAATAATTTTAGCGAATATTTAGAAAAAATTTAATTAAATTACTAAAAAAAGTATAATTAATAATGGATTTTGTTTATTTAAACTGGGATTCTTTTTATATTAAATTATACTTTTTTATAATTTCTTCTTTTGTATTATGTGAATATTTTTTAAATTCTCTTTCTCTTTTTAATGCTTCACTTTTGGTGTTGAATTCTTCATAGTATGCAAGTTTTACTGGTCTTCTTGCTCTAGTATATTTGGCTCCTATTCCGCTGTTATGTTTTTCTACTCTTTTTTCTATGTTGTCTGTGTATCCGCTGTATATTGTGCCATCTTTACATTTTAACATGTATGCATAGTATTTTTTTATTTTGTTCACCTTCTTTTGTTTTTTATTTATTATATCATATTTGTTTTTGTTTTTTTAGTATGATTATTTTTATTTTTTTGTTATATGGGCTTGGGGTTATGAGTTGTAAATTTCTGGTAATTGTGACTTTGTGAAATTTGTTGTTTTTGTTGATTTTATACTAGTTTCAAAGATTTATAAAATTTGAACATTTGTGTATTTTTGTGACATTTTTTGAGGATTTCTTCCCCAACTTTTCCCCAACCCGTTTTATACATTTGTTCGTACAAAAATTGTATATTAATGGGAAACCTAAAATTTATTTAGGAGGTTTTCAGTTATGAATAATAATATTACTTATCGTAAAGAAGGAGATTATTTTATACCTAATTTGTCTTTACCTATACAACCTAAAAAACAAATTGGAAAATATGGTAGATTAAGATTAAATCACTTAAAAAATTTTAAGAAAGGTCTATATACTGAATTACTTATAGATGGTACTTTAAAACAATATCTGCTAGATATAGATGAAAATGCTAATAACAAAGTTAATCTTCTTATAAAACAATTTGCTGAATCTGAAAATATTAATGAGCAACTAAAAGAACATCATCAAATGGAATGGGTTCAAGCTATGAATAATATTAAAAATAGAGCTGAAGAGATTGTTTTGAATGAGATTATATATGTGTAGGAGGATTTTAGATATGGTTAATTTTAGAGAAGTTAATGAAAATGATATTTTGAAAGAATGGTTATTATATAGAGAAGATACTTTGCTTTGCCAGCTTTCTGATGAAGATTATAAGCATAGTTTGAATTTTGATAAGTTTTGTGAGAAGATTTTGCATAATGTTTCTAAGGATAATAAACAGTTTGTTCAGTCTCAACTTGATAAGTTGTATGATGATTTTATGAGGTATCTGGATTATTGGAATGAAAAGTATTATAGGAATGGTTTTGTAGATGGTTCTCAGTTAGTTATGGGATGTTTTGATAAATAAATTAAGGCGAGTTAATTCTCGCCTTTGTTTTATGTGTGCCCAGTATGGGTATACATAAGATAAGAGACTAGGAAGAACCTAGTCTCTTTTGGAAAATTATCGCTATTTACAAAGTTTCTTTATACATATCAAAATACATTGATAATGCATCATCAAGAGTATCTGCAAGAATAATCTCGCCATGTAATTTCATAATACCTTTCTGGTATTTATCTATTACTGGTTTGATTTTGTAGAGTTCTCCCCATTCTCCGTACCGGAGATATTCACTGCTATTGTACTTCAATGTCTTATTGCTATAGGTAATATCCTTGCAATGACCATGTACAACAACATTTTTATTAGGGAAGTTCTCAAATAATTCAAGAACCAATGGTGTCTCAGAAGATGGTTTTGCACTTCCAGCCCAAGATACGATATGATCTTTCCACTCAAGAATGAGAGTAAGATTTTCTCGTTTCAATGCTCCTACAGAGGAACCAGTAGAAGTTATTAAAACCCCCTCCGGTATTTTCTTTGCAATAAAACCTGCCACTCCATTAGTGTACTGATTCTCTTGCAAGAATTTTCCTACTGTAAAGAACTCCGGAAAATACTTGGCAACAATGTCTGCCATATCATAATCAACCTGTTTATCAGAATATCTGATCTTGGTATATCTATGACAAACATTATCTAAAATCTTTTCCCATGGAGCCATTGTAATTCTATCCAAAGTTCCATCTTCTTTATAAATGTACTCAGGATATACAATAGAAACGTTTCCAAAGGAATTAATCTTAGCCAAGTTTTCCCTGGTTATAGGATGGTTGAAATACCCCTGATTCATGGATGGTGCTATTACAATGTACTTACCATATCCAATTGCTGCATGAATAATTGATAATGGATAATTATCAGCAATTCCATTAGCAATTTTGGAAAATGTATTAAAAGTACATGGTGCAACAATGATTACATCTTCCTCAGGAATTCGTTCATTGATAGAGTCTGCCCTGTTAAAGGTATAATCTTTTTTAATTTGATAACCTTCAACTGTTCTTAAGTCCATTATTGAACAACTAGTTGCAGTAGGCATTAAGATACATGTTGCTCCTTCTGCTTTAAGGTAATCCAAGAGAATCTTTATATCTTTACTCTTGTTAGCCCCTGTTGTTACAACATAAACCACTTTACCTTTAAGCATGTTATTCCCTCCTATTCAAAATTATATTTGCGATAGAGTTCATATGCAATCGCTGAAACAGCGACCGGTAATGTAAGGAAATCAACTTTTGATTTATCCATTGGTAACTTAATTGTTTCATCAAGCATTCCTTGTTTAGCAAGAGTTAAGCCTGAACTTTCTGTACCGAAAACCACAACAATGTCTTTATCATCCGGCAAATCCAGATCATAAAAAATTTTGTTGGTATTTCCAGAAGTACCAATAAGATATTTGCCCTTTGATCTTAAGTCTGCAATAGCCTCTTCAAAGGTATCATAGTGGATTTCTTTTACTTCTCCCGTAATATTCCAAGATTTAACTTTGCTTACAACCTTGGGAATATCAAAGGGAATCGAGTTTTTTCCCGCCGTATAAATAACGCAATCAATTGCGTTAGCAACCTGAATGATATGCGCGATATCATACGGGGACCGGATTGTGTCAAATAACAGTTCTACTTTCTTCATAATGTTTACCTTACCTTTCTTGTTTTTTAGCAACTAAGATAAATGGATCTGATGTTATATTACAATTACCATTTAAGCTTTCACTTATTGTTTCTTCATCTTTTTTAGAATAACCTTCAATAAAGGGAAAACTCTTAGTAATGTTGATAATTTCTTGAACACTTTGGTACTGTCTATGAACCTCATATTGTTCAATACTTACAATCTCAAATCCAGATTTCTCCAGTTTAGTAGAATAGTACTCGATTTGTCTGCTTCTAATAAGCCTATCTCTAAACAGATTGGCTATTTCAACCAGACCTTTGCTTGGACCATATT
>CAKPKZ010000100.1 GCA_934167435.1 uncultured Clostridia bacterium
ATATATTAATAATGAAGAAAATGGAGCAGATAGTGCTGAACAAGAAATAGAAATATCAATAGAAAAACCAAAAATAAATGCAGAATGTACAGGACTTGATAAAATAACAGTAAATGTTGAAACGGAGTATTCTAATAATGGAAGTGTTATGTTTGAATATTATATAGATGACCAAAAGCAAGGTGATAAAACAGAAAACAAATCATTTACATTTGAAAATCTTAAATTGCGGAAATCAATATACTATAAAAGTTAAAGTATATATAGGAAGTGCTTCTGTAGAAAGTGATCCTATAATTAAAAAAATATTAATAGATGATTTGTATCCGGAAAGCGCTAGAACATACTTATTTAATAAAGGAAATGTATATGATGATTTAACAGGAGGATGGTCAGGTAATAATAATGATTATACTTCAATAACTAGTGAGAACATGAGCATTAATTCAATTAGTGGGAAGGCATATTTTCTATCAACTAATAAAAAAATAAATACAGAAGGATTTACAAAATTAATTGTTGTAAGACAAAATTATAAATATCTTTCAAGTGATGGTTCATATCCTGCTCAAAATTATATAGGAATATCAGAAGAAAAATTCCAGTATTCAAATTTTCAAGTAAATGTAGCAGCAAAAGAAAATGCAATAGGAGAATTAGATTTAAGCGATAGCACTTTAAAAGATGGATATATTTATATAGAGGCTGCTAATACATATACAACAGATATTTTACAAGTATTCTTAGTAAAATAGTAAATAGATAAAACAAATATAATATTACATTTTTCAAAAATTATTGAAAAAATAATATGTTATGCTAATATAAAATTATAAGTAAAAAAAGAAAACTAATGAAAAGGAAGGGAAAAGAATGAAAGTTAATTTAAAACAAGAGAAAGGAATTACACTAATTGCATTAGTAATAACAATAGTAGTATTATTAATACTTGCAGGAGTAACAATAGCAATGTTAACAGGAGAAAATGGAATATTAGGAAAAGCAACAACAGCAAAAAATAAAAATGATGAAGCAATTGTAGAAGAGAAAATAAAATTATCAGTAATGTATGCCAGAATGAATACAAATGGAGATACAGATATTAATCTAGGAGAATTAAAAAAAGAGCTAAATAAGAACTTTAATAATGATGTAGATATACAAGGAGAAGAGAATACTTTGCCATGGAGAGTAACAAACAATGGATATATGTTTGAAATAACAGAAAATGGAGAAGTAAAAAAAGTAAATGGAATAGCATTAGATAAAAATTTAATAGAAGTATTACAAGGTTCTGAATCACAAACTTTAAATGTAATATATGTAACTGAAGAGAGAGGGAATATTGTATGGGAAAGTTCTAATGCAAATGTTGTAACTGTTACTAATGGAAAATTAACATTTAAAGCTCCTGGAACAGCAACAATAACAGTAAAAATGGAAAACACAGAATACAGTGCAACATGTGAAATAAATGTATTTTTATCTGCAAAAAATGCTAACATAAGTATTCCAACAAATATAGAAATGAAAGAAGGAGAGACAAAAAAATTTGAAATTACATATAACAATTCTGAAGAAAATATTGAAAAAATAAAATATGAATATAATCCAGAAGGAATTTTAGAAATTAATAAAAATAATGAAATGAGTACAGTAACAAATTTAAGCCAAAATCAGACAGTAACAGTAACTGTTAAAGGTGTATTATCTGGGGAAAGTATTGGACAATGTATAGTAAATGTAGTAGTTGACAGTACTCCTCCAGTATTTGAGAAGATTGCATTAGTAGAAAATACTGAAAAAGAGGATGGATTTACTTTAGAGATAGAAGCAAAAGATGAAGATACGGGAGTAGAAAGGTTTGAGATATATAATTCAGAAGATGATAGTTTAATTAGTACAACAACAAATGTAAAAATAGAGGATGGAACATATAAAGCAACAATAAATATTACAGGATTAAAATTGGGAAAAAAATATAATGTATATGCCAAAGCTGTTGATAAAAAAGGGAATATTAGTGAAAAATCAGAAGTTATTTCAGCAGAAACAGTAAATCCTAACTTATTAGAATATCCAATATTAACATCTAATGGAATAATGAATTGTAAAAATGAAACTGGATATTATTATGATAAAGATAGTGAATGTAAAGCGGCTGATGCATTAAAATTGCAAGCATATGATAAAGATGATAGAACATATTTTAAAGAAACTTCATTAGATACTTTTGATCAACGCCTTAATATTAATTCGGACATGTTAGGAAGAAATATAAAAATACTAACAGGACATGATTATCAGAATTATGTATATATGAATGTTATATTTGTTAACAATAACGGAGATGAAGTTGCAGATCCTAATAATACCGATAAAGTTTATGATTCAGAACTTAATATTCAGATACCAATTGATTGTAAACAAATAATTTTTAGATTTCAAAAGAATGCATGGATTAATGAAATTTATATAACAGATTAAAGTTTTAAACGATTACTTATTAGTGATAATTAATATTTAATTGTATAAAACAAATAAAAATACACATACTTACCAAAGAGAGGTGTGTGTATTTTTATGGATAAAAAAGACAACAACAGCGAATTTGTTCCAGAATACTTTATATGGACAACAATGGAAGAACAGAAAAAAACTGTAGAAAAGTTAGAAAAAATAACAAAAAAGAAAGAAAATAAATAAAAAAACAGAAGAAAATGAAATAAATTGCAAGAATATAAATAAAAAAGAGCAAAATTAAAAGTTGAATTAATAAAAAAACATATTATAATATATTATAGGTCAAAGAAAGTCAAAGTCAATAAAAGGAGTGGATAAAAATGAGAATGTCAGATGTAATAGAAGAATTTATTAAAGATTTATTTGATGATAGCGAATTTATAGAAATACAAAGAAACGACTTAGCAGAGCAATTTCATTGTGTACCATCACAAATAAATTATGTTATATCGACAAGATTTAAACCATCTCAAGGTTATTATGTAGAAAGCAGAAGAGGCGGTGGAGGAAGCATAAAAATTAAAAAAATAAATACAACAAAATCAGATTATATAATGCATATAATAAATAATATAGGAAAAAGCATAACAAGTAATGAAGTAGACATATTAATAAATGACTTCTTAACATACGACTTCGTAACTCCAAAAGAAGCAAAACTTTTAAAAGTAGCAACAAGCGACAATGTTTTAGCATTAACAAAAGATATAAAAGATGAAGTCAGAGCAAGAATTTTTAAAAATATGTTATTAAATTTAGAATAAAAAGGAGAGGATTATTATGATGTGTGATAATTGCGGAAAAAATGAAGCAACAGTAAGATATTCAGAAAATATTAATGGAAGGAAAAAAGAATTAAATCTATGTAGTCAATGTAGTCAAAAATTAGGAATTAATGAAATGAACTTCAACATGCCAATTGGAATATCAGATTTCTTCGGAGGATTTTTCGAAGATATGGTATCAAACGAATTTGCACCACTACTAAACGAAGTAAAACAACTAAAATGTAATAATTGTGGATTTACATTTGAAGACATAGTAAACACAGGAAAATTTGGGTGCGGAAATTGTTATGAAACATTTGAAAGCAAAATAGCTCCATTAATGAAAGAAATACAGGGAAGTACTAAACATGAAGGAAGATTAAATAAAAGCAAAATTAATAACAACATTAAAGTAGATACAAATAAAGACAATAGCAAAAATGAAAAAAAATTAAGTGAAATAGAAACATTAAAGGACGATTTAAAAAATGCAATAAAAGAAGAAAGGTATGAAGATGCAGCTAAATTAAGAGACGAAATTGCCAAAAAAGAGAAAGGGTTGAAGTAATATGAATTGGTATTTACAAAGTGGTAAAGATTCAGATGTTGTTATAAGTTCAAAAATAAAATATTTTAGAAATATATCAGGATTTAAATTTAATTTAAAAGACAAACAAGAAATTCAATCTTTAAAAACGTTAATAAAAAATAATATATATAACATAGGATATGAACTTAAATTTTTAGAATTAAGTAACATGGATGAAATAACCAAAAAAAGTCTAATAGAAAAAGGACTAATTACAAAAAAATTTGCATTAAGAAATAATGGATTAGGAGCAATTTTAATTAATGAAGATGAAAATATATGTATAATGATTAATGATGAAGACAACTTAAAAATACAGGTATTCTCATCTGGTTATGATATTGTTAATACACTAAATTTAGCAATTGAAGTAGATAAAAAAATAGAAAAAATATTAGGATATCAAACAAATAACAAATATGGATATTTAACAACAAATTTAAGTGATTGTGGGACAGGTTTACATGCATCAGCAATAATTCAATTAACAGGATTATTGCAAACAGGGAATATAAACAAAGTTATTTCAGCGGTTAATAGTTTGGGAATGAATATAATAAATATATATGGTGATATGTTTAAAATATATAATAAACAAACATTAGGAATAACAGAAAATGCCATAGTTAGAAATCTAAAAGTTATAATTGATAAACTTATAGAACAAGAAAGAGAAGCAAGAAAATTCTTAGCTAAAGACATTATAGATATAGAAGATAAAGTGTATAGAAGCTATGGAATATTACAAAATTGTAGAAAAATAAGTTTAGAAGAGACACAAAAGTTACTTTCAGACATTAAATTCGGAACAGATTTAGGCATATTAAAGGAATTAACAGATTTAAAGGTTATGAAACTATACTTATACACAAAACCTGCAAATTTACAAAAGTATTTGGGAGAACAGTATGACAAAATAGAACAAAACATTAAAAGAGCAGAGGTTATAAAAAATATTATGAAGGAGGCGTAATGATATGACATATAAATTTACAAACAGAGCAAAAAAAGCTATAGAATCAGCAAACAATATAGCTTCAGAGTTAGGACATAGCTATATTGGAACAGAGCATCTTTTATATGGATTAAGAGATGAAGGAAATGGTGTTGCAGCAAAAGTATTAGACAATCAAAATATAACATCTCAAGAAATATTAGAAAAAATAGAAGAATTAGTAGGTAAAGAAGAACCTATAGAAGAAACAATAGGGTTTACACCAAGAACAAAAAAAGTAATAGAAAATGCATTTATAGAATCAAGAAGGCTAGGTTATAATTATATAGGAACAGAACATCTTTTAATAGGAATATTAAGAGAATCAGATAGTATTGCAGCAAGAATATTACTAGATTTAAATGTTAACATTCCACAATTATATAACGAAATAATAAAAGTAATAAATGATGAAGATATAGGAAACAAAGAAGATTCTAACGATGGAAATTCTAAAAGAAAGGGAAGCTTTAATTCAACTCCCACATTAAATCAATTTGGAGAAGACTTAACCAAAAAAGCACAAGAAGGAAAATTAGATCCAATAGTAGGAAGAATTGAAGAAATAGAAAGAGTTATACAAATTCTTTCAAGAAGAACAAAAAATAACCCTTGTTTAATAGGAGAACCAGGAGTAGGAAAAACAGCAGTAGTAGAAGGCTTGGCAGAAAAGATAGTTGCAGGAGATGTTCCAGAAATATTAAAAGATAAAAGAGTAGTAACACTAGATATATCTAGTATGGTTGCAGGTGCTAAATATAGAGGTGACTTTGAAGAGAGAATAAAAAAAGCTTTAGGAGAAGTAAAAAAATCAGGAGATGTCATTTTATTTATAGATGAAATTCACACAATAGTTGGGGCAGGTGCAGCAGAAGGTGCAATAGATGCAGCTAATATTTTAAAACCATTACTTGCAAGAGGTGAAATTCAATTAGTTGGAGCAACTACATTAAATGAATATAGAAAATATATAGAAAAAGACTCAGCATTAGAAAGAAGATTTAGCCCTGTTAATGTAAAAGAACCAACTAAAAAAGACACTATAAAAATACTAAAAGGTATTAGAGATAAGTATGAAGCACATCATAATGTTAAAATTACAGACGAAGCAATAGAAGCTGCTGTTAATTTATCTGTTAGATATATTAACGATAGATTTC